>NZ_JBFUHY010000026.1:0-68259 GCF_056402155.1 Pseudomonas sp. P4_C1 | reverse complement strand
GCTGGATAACTGATGACATGAACGGCCAACCGGCCTGACGACAACCCTGGGCTCTCACACGGCTGCAAGGCCGTTCCCCTAATTAGGGTCGTTGGGCATCGATTCTCATCGAGGCGCGGGGGCCACAACCCCAACTCAGACGCCGGATAGATGAAAGCAAGCCAAACACGACATCAACAACAGTATTGCAGAAAAGGGGGTAACCATAGATGTGGGAGCGGGCTTGCCCGCGAAGGTGGCCTGACAGCCGGTCAATTTCTGGCAGATTTATGCAAATCCAAATGTGGGAGCGAGCTTGCTCCCACAAGGGATCAATCCTTGAACCGATGGATCAATTCGCCACCCGAACCCCACCCAGACTCCCGCTCAGTTCATACGCCGCCAGTTCCGCCTGATGCGCCGCCAGCAATTCCGGCAACGATCCGCGCAAATACTCGACCCAGGTCTTGATCTTCGCATCCAGGTACTGGCGCGACGGGTAGATGGCGTACAGGTTCAGTTCCTGCGAGCGGTATTTGGGCATCATGCGCACCAGCGTGCCGTTGCGCAGGCCTTCTATCGCGGCGTACAGCGGCAGGACGCCAACGCCCATGCCGCTGATGATCGCGGATTTCATCGCGTCGGCGGAGTTCACCAGGAACGGTGAGCTGTTGATGGTGACCATTTCCTGGCCGTCGGGACCGTCGAAGGCCCATTTCTCCAGCGGAATCACCGGGCTGACCAGGCGCAGGCAGGCGTGGTTGAGCAGGTCGCTGGGTTTTTGTGCGCAGCCGTTGGCTTTGACGTAGGCCGGCGAGGCGCAAACGATGCTGTAGGTGATGCCCAGACGCTGGGAGACGAAACCCGAATCCGGCAGTTCGCGGGCCAGGACGATGGACACGTCGTAGCCTTCGTCGAGCAGGTCCGGCACGCGGTTGGCCATGGTCAGGTCGAAGGTCACGTCCGGGTGGGTCTTGCGGTAGCGGGCGATGGCATCGATCACGAAGTGCTGGCCGATGCCGGTCATGGTGTGCACTTTCAGTTGCCCGGCCGGGCGGGCGTGGGCGTCGCTGGCCTCGGCTTCGGCTTCTTCGACATAGGCCAGGATCTGCTCGCAGCGCAGCAGGTAGCGTTTGCCGGCTTCGGTCAGGGCGATACGACGGGTCGTTCGGTTGAGCAGACGGGTTTGCAGGTGGGCTTCCAGGTTGGAGACCGCGCGCGAAACGTTGGCCGTGGTGGTGTCCAGTTGCACGGCGGCGGCGGTGAAGCTGCCCGCTTCGGCCACGTAACTGAAGGCGCGCATGTTTTGCAAAGTGTCCATGGGGTGCTCTCTCGTCGAATGACAAATTGTGACACGAAGTTTCTGTTTATTTACAGGCGACTAAGGATCTACCTACGGATTATCTCGTTAACGGTAACAAAGATTCACAGGAATCCCAGCTTATCGCCCTTCAGGCCGCCCCATAGAATTGCGCTCACCTCAAGAACACCCCACCTCAGGAAATCGCAGCAGTGCCGCGTCGCATCAGCAGAGCGCTTCAGTCGCTCAGTGTTTTGGCTTTAACCCTGGCAATCAGCGGCTGCATCGGAACCGGAGGTATTGCCCCACAGGGCAAGGCGCTGGAGGCCAATTCACTGGCCACCGACGAAGCGATCCAGAGCGCCGCGCAAGATGCGCACTGGCCCACCGCGCAATGGTGGCAGGCCTATGGTGACCCGCAACTGAATCGCTGGATCGACCTCGCCCTGCAAGGCAGTCCGACCCTGGCCATGGCCGCCGCCCGGGTGCGTCAGGCCAGGTCCATGGCCGGTGTGGCCGAAGCCGCCGAGTCGCTGCAGATCAATGGCGAGTCGACCCTCAAGCGCCATAACTGGCCTACCGACCAGTTCTATGGCCCCGGCGAGCTGGCCAACAGCACCACCTGGGACAATAACGCGGCGCTGGGTTTCAGCTATGCCCTCGACCTCTGGGGCCGGGAAAGCAATGCCACCGAGCGCGCCGTGGACATGGCGCACATGACCGTCGCCGAAGCACGCCAGGCCCAGCTCGAATTGCAGGACAACATCGTACGGGTCTACATCGAGTTGTCGTTGCATTACGCCCAGCGGGACATCGTCGAGGCGACCTTGAAGCAGCAACAGCAGATCCTTGAGCTGGCGCAAAAACGCCTGAGCGGGGGCATCGGCACCCATTTCGAAGTCAGCCAGGCCGAGACGCCGCTGCCGGAAACCCATCGCCAGATCGACGCCCTCGACGAAGAGATCGCCTTGAGCCGCAACCAGCTCGCCGCCCTCGCCGGCAAGGGGCCGGGGGAGGGCGCGCAGTTACAGCGGCCAACGTTGTCGTTGGGGGCGCCACTGAAACTGCCGTCGTCGCTGCCGGCGCAATTGCTCGGCCAACGCCCGGACGTGGTCGCCAGCCGCTGGCAAGTGGCGGCGCAGGCGCGGGGCATCGATGTCGCCCATGCCGGTTTCTACCCGAACGTCGACCTGGTCGGCAGCCTCGGCTACATGGCCACCGGCGGCGGGGCGCTGGAGTTCCTGACCGGCAAGAAACTCAACTACAGCGTGGGGCCGGCGATTTCATTGCCGATCTTCGATGGCGGGCGATTGCGTGGGGAATTGGGGGAAGCCTCGGCCGGGTATGACATCGCCGTGGCCAAGTACAACCAGACCCTGGTCAATGCCCTGAAAAACATCTCCGACCAGTTGATCCGCCGCGAGTCCATGGACAAGCAACAGGCTTTCGCCGCCGAGTCGGTGGCCACTGCGCAGAAGACCTACGACATCGCGATGATTGCCTACCAGCGCGGCCTGACCGACTACCTCAACGTGCTTAATGCCCAGACCTTGTTGTTCAAGCAGCAGCAGGTGCAGCAGCAGGTTCAGGCAGCGCGTTTGAGTGCCCATGCCGAGTTGGTGACGGCGTTGGGCGGTGGCCTCGGTGCCGGCAACGACGTGCCAAAAGACAGCCAGACCCAAGCGCCGAAAACCCCGAGCCTTTTGCGTTGAACACAACACCTGTGGGAGCGAGCTTGCTCGCGATGAGGGCGTGTCAGTCAGCAATCATGTCGCCTGACACACCGCTATCGCGAGCAGGCTCGCTCCTACAGGTTCCGGTTTTCCCTGGAATTTATTGAGCAGGATTTGATGACTCCCTTGCCCGCACCCTTGCGCTGGCTGTACTCCCTGGAATGGCGCCGGGGGCTCTTCGACTGGGCACGCAGCGACGGCGTGACCTGGGTCTACATCTTCAAGGTGTTGTTCTCCGCATTCCTGACGCTGTGGCTGGCCATGCGCCTGGAACTGCCGCAACCGCGCACGGCGATGATCACCGTGTTCATCGTCATGCAGCCGCAGAGCGGCCAGGTGTTCGCCAAGAGTTTCTATCGTTTTCTCGGCACCCTGGCCGGGTCGGCGGTGATGGTCGCGCTGATCGCCCTGTTTGCGCAGAACACTGAGCTGTTCCTCGGTTCGCTGGCGATCTGGGTCGGTATCTGCACGGCCGGCGCCGCCCGCTGCCGCAACTTCCGCGCCTACGGTTTCGTACTCGCCGGATACACCGCCGCGATGGTCGGCTTGCCCGCATTGGCCCATCCGGAGGGTGCGTTCATGGCGGCGGTCTGGCGGGTGCTGGAAATCTCGTTGGGCATTCTCTGTTCGACCCTGATCAGTGCTGCGATCCTGCCGCAATCGGCCAGCGCGGCGATGCGCAATGCCTTGTATCAGCGCTTTGGCGTGTTCGCCCTGTTCGTCACCGACGGCTTGCGTGGCCGCAGTCAACGCGAGGCGTTCGAGGCCGGCAACGTGCGTTTCATCGCCGAAGCCGTGGGCCTGGAAGGCTTGCGCAGCGTCACTGTGTTTGAAGACCCGCACATGCGTCGGCGCAATGGCCGCCTCAGTCGCCTGAACAGCGAGTTCATGGGCATCACCACGCGTTTCAACGCCTTGCATCAGTTGCTCGAACGCCTGCGCAGCAGCGCAGCGGATCAGGTAGTAGCGGCGATCAAACCGGGACTGCAGGACCTCGCCGAGCTGCTCGACGGCTTCAGCGGTCGAGCCCTGACCAGCGCCGATGCGGCGCGGCTGGTCACAGTGTTGAGCGCCTACAAGGAAGATTTGCCGGCGCGGGTGCGTTGTCTGCGGGCGACGTTCCAACAGAGCAATCCGAGCGATGCCGAACAACTGGATTTTCACACCGCCTACGAGTTGCTCTATCGTTTCGTCGACGACCTGCACGGTTATGCACAGACCCACGCCTCCCTGGCCGATCACAGTCATGAACGGGAGCGCTGGGACGAGCCGTTCACTCCGCAAACCAACTGGATGGCAGCGGCAGCATCGGGGATTCGCGCAGCGTTCATCCTGGTGGTTTTGGGCAGCTACTGGGTGGCAACCGCCTGGCCGAGCGGCGCGACCATGACCCTGATTGCCGCCGCGACCGTGGGCCTGTCCGCCGCCACCCCGAACCCGAAACGCATGGCCTTTCAGATGGCGTGCGGGACATTGCTCGGGGCGCTGATCGGCTTCGTCGAGATGTTTTTCATTTTCCCGTGGATCGACGGATTTCCGTTGTTGTGTGTGATGCTCGCGCCGGTGATCGTACTGGGTTCGTTCCTGACCTCGCGGCCGCAATACGTCGGCGTCGGCCTGGGCTTGCTGATCTTCTTCAGCACCGGTTCGGTGCCGGACAACCTCACGGTTTACAACCCCTATACCTTCATCAACGACTACATCGCCATGGTAATGGGCATGCTGGTGTGCGCAGCGGCCGGAGCGATCATTCTACCGCCCAACAGCCGCTGGCTGTGGCGTCGGCTGGAGCAGGACCTGCGCGCTCAGGTGGTGTACGCCATCAGTGGCAAGCTCAAGGGTTTGGCCTCGAGTTTTGAAAGCCGCACCCGCGATCTGGTGCATCAGGCCTACGGCTTCGCGGCGGGTCAACCGCAAGTGCAGCGGGACTTGTTGCGCTGGATGTTCGTGGTGCTGGAAGTCGGTCACGCGATCATCGAATTGCGCAAGGAACAGGCGATTTTGCCGGTGCATTCGGCCTATGCCGAATCCCAGCCGTGGCGCCAGGCGATCCGGGTGATGGGGCGTGCGCTGGTGCGGTTGTTCCTGCAACCGAACAGCAGCAACCTCGAACGCGCGCTGATCGCGGTCGATCATGCCATCAGCCGTGTGCAGTCCACCGACGAACCCTTCGCCCCGCACTTCGATACTTCGGCGTTGCGCCGGGTGAAGAGTTACCTGCACTTCATCCGCACCTCTCTACTTGATCCGCAATCACCGCTTGCGGCCTTCGCAAACAGCCAGCCCCAAGGACTTGAGCATGCCTCGTGAAATCGCCTTCCACGGCGTGTACATGCCGACCATGACCCTGATGTTTTTCATCGCGGCGGCGCTTGCCTGGGCGCTCGACCGGTTCCTGTCCGGGTTCGACCTGTACCGTTTTTTCTGGCACCCGGCGTTGCTGCGCCTGAGTCTGTTTACTTGTCTGTTCGGCGCCATGGCGCTGACTGTCTACCGTTGACTCTCTATCACTGACTCTCTATCTCTGAAGAATGCCCCGATGAAAAAGTTTTTCAGCCTGCTCGCGACCTTGCTGGTGCTGGCCCTCGCGCTGTGGATCGGCCGCTCCTTGTGGGAGCACTACATGAACACGCCGTGGACCCGTGACGGCCGCGTGCGCGCCGATATCATCAACGTCGCCGCAGACGTCACAGGCGAAGTGGTGGACGTGCCGGTGCGCGATAACCAACTGGTGAAGAAGGGCGATTTGCTGATGCAGATCGATCCCGAGCACTACCGTCTGGCAGTCAAGCAGGCTCAGAGCCTGGTGGCATCGCGCAAGGCGACCTGGGAGATGCGCAAGGTCAACGCCCACCGTCGCGCCGATATGGACAACCTGGTGATCTCCCGGGAAAACCGTGACGATGCCAGCAATCTTGCTGACTCGGCCCTGGCCGATTACCAGCAGGCCCAGGCGCAACTGGAAGCCGCCGAACTCAATCTCAAACGCACTGAAGTGCGCGCGGCGGTGGACGGCTACGTCACCAACCTCAACGTGCATCGCGGCGACTATGCGCGCATCGGCGAGGCGAAAATGGCCGTGGTCGACATGAACTCGTTCTGGGTCTACGGCTTCTTCGAAGAAACCAAGCTGCCCCATGTGCGCGTCGGTGATAAGGCGGACATGCAACTGATGAGCGGCGAAGTGCTCAAGGGCCATGTGGAAAGCATCTCCCGCGGCATCTACGACCGCGACAACCCGGAAAGCCGCGAGTTGATCGCCGATGTAAACCCGACCTTCAACTGGGTTCGCCTGGCGCAACGGGTGCCGGTGCGCATTCACATCGATGAAGTGCCGGAGGGTGTGGTGTTGGCGGCGGGGATTACTTGTACGGTGGTGGTGAAGCAGGATGGAGGGGCATGACTTGTAGACCGGGTGGCCCCATCGCGGGCAAGCCCGCGATGGGAACGACTCGGTTGAGCAGGTATAAAACAGCGGTTCACTCCTTGCAAAACGTCTCATGCAAATGCCGCCAGATCACCCGGCCATCCGCCTGCTTCTCGAACACGACCGTGGAGCGACGATCCGAGTGCAGTCCGGTCGCATCGGTTTGTTGTTCGCGGTAACTCACGGTCGCGCCGCCGTCGTACAACGCAATACCACGCAACTCGCTGAGCTCGATGCGAAACCCGAGTTTCTTGCCGCCCGCCAGCATGAACAATTCGTTCAGCGCGTCAAAATCCAGCACCCGACCGAGCGGCGAGACCATGGAAAACTGCGGCGAAAAACGGGTCAGCAGTTGTTCGAGTTCAGACGCGTCCCGTTCTTCGGCCAGCCATTGCTCGATGGCCACGTGGGCCTGGATCACTTCGTCGAAGTATTCGGTGTAGTCGGTCATGTTGTTTCCTGAAATTCTGTGGTGTCTGTTCTGACGCCATCGCGATCAAGCTCGCTCCCACAGGATTAGCGCCATCTGAAAATCTGCGCATGACCTGTGGGAGCGAGCTTGCTCGCGATTGCAGGCGACTCGGTCTCAGAGCTGCCCACGCAACCCGAACCGCTTCATCAGCCCCGATTCCAGCAGCCCCTTGGGCAACAACCCGGCGAGCAGCGGCAACGCACGACTGCCATTGCCCAGGCGCACCAGGCGCGCAGGTTTGCTCCGCTGTACAGCCTTGAGTAACCCGGCGGCGAATTCACTGGCCGGGGTCGGTTTGTCCTGGGAAGCCCTGGCCCGGGCACGAATGCCTTCGCGCAGCGGGAACCATGGCGATTGTTCGCTGATCAGTTGCTCCGCTTCGTGCCCCGCATTCCTGGCGAAACTGGAGGCGATGGCCCCCGGCTGGACTTCCATGACCCGCACGCCGAACGGCGCCAGTTCCATGCGCAAGGCATCGCTCAAGGCATGCACGGCGGCTTTCGAGGCGCAGTAGGCGCCGGCGAATGGCGTGACCAACACACCCGAAACGCTGCCGATATTCACGACCAGTCCTTTGGTCCGGCGCAGCACGGGAAACATCGCGCGAGTGACGCCAACGACAGCGAACACATTGGTTTCGAACTGGCGCTGCATGGCCGGTACGCCGCCATCGAGCAGTGGTCCCATGGCGCCATAACCCGCGTTGTTGATCAGCACGTCGAGACCACCGCGCTCCTGGTTGATGCGGTCACTCAACTGCTCAAGGGCAACACCGTCGTTTACGTCAAGTTGCACGGCGGTAAATCCGGCAGCGCTCAGCATGGCGACGTCTTCGGCCTTGCGCGCACTGGCCCAGACTTCATAGCCGGCGCCCTTGAACGCATCGGCAAGGGCGCGGCCAATGCCACTGGAACAACCGGTAATCAACGCGACGGGCATGGCGCATTCCTTGTGCAAAAAATGGGAGAGGGATCAGTCGGAAAAACTACCCTGCAATCGCTCGGCGCGAAACTCCAGGGTTTCCGGACGGTAGCCAGGGCGCAATGGCGGCAGCGGCAAGCAATCTTCCCAGTTGCCACCGGCCTGCAATTCGCCGGGGCCACGGTAGCGCGGGGCGGTGTATTGATTGTCGGCCAGGTTCACCGTATCGCCCGGTGCATAGGCCGCGACTCGCCAGCGCAGCTCGGTTAGCGGCACGTCATTGCCGTTGTTCAAGGTCAATTGCAATGGGCGGTCGGCGGGACATTGCTGCGGCGCGTAGCTGATGCGCAACTCCAGGCGTTGCAGCTGCTTGAGTTCGCGGTGGTCCATCCAGATGACCCAGGTGGCGACGATGCCCAACCCCGCGGCGGCGGCCATGGAAACGGGCAAGGCCTTGGCCGGATAGCGCAGCAACAGGATCAGCCAAGTGATGACCAGCAGGACGCCGATGAACATGACGTGAATTCTCGGGGACAGAGAGGGTCATCCTACCTAAGCGCAGGTAAGGTTGGCGATGAACTTGATTACTGTGGAGGATGTTTTGGCCTCATCGCGAGCAAGCTCGCTCCCACAGTGGACTGAGGCGAACACAAATTCTGTGATCAACCACAAAACCCTGTGGGAGCGAGCTTGCTCGCGATGAGGTCAGGCAAGGCAATACAAAACCCAGTGCAAAAAAAGCCCCCGCCCAGCCTGCTGCGGATAGGGACGCAGCAGGCTGGACGAGGGCTTCTTGTTTTACTGAGTGTTACTGCGCGATGGTTTTCACCGCCACGCCACGCTCAACCGGCGTCGAGCGCCCGTAGATATCTTCAAACCGCTCGATATCGTCCTCGCCCAGGTAGCTGCCGGATTGAACCTCGATGATCTCCAACGGGATCTTGCCCGGGTTGCGCAAACGGTGAACCGAAGCAATCGGAATATAGGTCGACTGGTTCTCGGTCAGCAGGAACACGTTCTCGTCACAGGTCACTTCGGCGGTGCCGCTGACCACGATCCAGTGTTCGGCGCGGTGGTGGTGCATCTGCAGCGACAGGCAAGCGCCCGGTTTGACCGAGATGTGCTTGACCTGGAAGCGCCCGCCCATGTCCACCGAGTCATAGGAGCCCCACGGACGGTAGACCTCGCAGTGGTTCTGGGTTTCGCTGCGGCCCTGTTCGTTGAGGGTGTTGACCATCTGCTTCACGCCTTGGACCTTGTCCTTGTGGGCGATCATCATGGCGTCCTTGGTTTCGACCACGACGATGTTTTCCAGGCCGATCACCGACACCAGTTTGCCGTTGCCGTGGATCATGCAGTTTTTGCTGTCCTGGATCACCACGTCGCCTTTGGTGACGTTGCCGTTGGCGTCTTTTTTATTGACTTCCCACAGCGACGACCAGCAACCGACATCGCTCCAGCCAGCGGTCAATGGCACGACGCAGGCGCGTTGGGTTTTTTCCATCACCGAGTAGTCGATGGAGTTGTCCGGGCAGCAGGCGAAGGTGGCTTCGTCGAAGGTGATGGTGTCGGCATCCTGCTGGCTGCGTTCCAGGGTCAGCAGGCAGGTGTCGTAGATGTCCGGATCGTGCTTCTTCAACTCTTCGAGGAAGCGGCTGGCGCGGAACAGGAACATGCCGCTGTTCCAGAAGTAACCGCCGGACTGGACGAACTCGGTGGCGCGCTTCACGTCAGGTTTTTCGACGAAGTGCGAGACGCGGCTGACACCTTCAGGCAGCAGCGAGTCGTTGGTCGACTTGATGTAGCCATAACCGGTTTCCGGCTTGGTGGCCGGCACGCCGAACAGCACCATTTCACCGTTTTCGGCGGCGACGGTGGCCAGGGCCAGTGCACGCTGCAGGGCTTTCTGGTCTTCCAGCACGTGGTCGGCCGGCAGCACCAGCATCAGCTCGTCGCGACCTTCGCTGACCAGCATCATCGCGGTCAGGGCCACGGCTGGCGCGGTGTTGCGCCCGAACGGCTCCATCAGGATGCGCTGGGTTTCGAGTTTGCGCGCGGCCAACTGCTCGTTGACGATGAAACGGTGGTCCTTGTTGCAGACCACGATTGGCGTGTCCATGCCTTCGAACACCAGGCGTTCCAGGGTTTGCTGGAACAGGGTGTGTTCGCCGGTCAGGGCCAGGAACTGCTTGGGGAATTGTTTGCGGGAAAGCGGCCAAAGACGTGAGCCGCTACCACCTGACAAGATCACCGGAATCATGTTGTTACTCCTTGAATATCGATTGGTTAGAGCTACTGCGTTCTGTCGTTTCACTCTTGTTTTTGTCTCGTGTCCGGGCTGGCGCGGCGGTCCTCTGTAGGAGCGAGCCTGCTCGCGATGGACGTCAACGAAAACGCGTTCTGTCTGGCTAAACGCGTTGCCCTGACGTTTTTCGCGAGCAGGCTCGCTCCTACAGGGGGGACATGTGCCAGTCCGGATAATTTGTTAGCGCGTCGACACCGGGCGTTTCACCCAGACCGGCGACAGGCTGCTGCCGCTGCCGGTGACGTACAGCACCGCAGCTTCACCGCGTTCCAGGGCGACCGGTTTCACGTCACCGACTTTGGTGGTGCCGTCGTACAAGGCCAGGCTGACCTTCACCGGGTTGATTTCACGCTCGCCGCGACCCTTGGGCGCAACGTTCGGGACCACGTCGGTCTTGCCATCGGCGGTCTTCAGGGTCAGCGCCTTGTCGCTGAGGTTTTGCACGCGTACCAGGGACTTCTGCTTGTTCTTGAACGGCGGCTCCTCGATCAGTTGCGGTGCGCCGCTGGCGTTGTTGACCAGGGTGTAATAGTGGTCGCCGGCCAGTTTCACCGGCAGGCTCTGGCTACCGACCTTGGCGCTGTAGTCGCCGCCCGGCATGAAGCTGAAGTCACTGCTCGATAGCGGCGCGACGTCGCTCAGGCTGGTGCTGCCGACGGTGGCGCTGACTTCGGCGTTGCTGGCGTTGTAGATGCGCACGAAGGTCGAGCCTTTCGGCGCGGTCGGGCCGTACAGGGCGGCGTCGCCACCGGCGAAAGCCTGTACCGACAGCACGCTGAGGCCGGCAACCAGGGCAAAGCTTTTAGCGAGACGACGAGGAGTTGTAGTGAAAGTCATGGTGTACCTCTCTTTCAGTTTTGCGCCCGGTCGGGCGTCTCGGATTTGTTGATGTTGGCTACGTTTTGTTGGCGGGCGCCGGCTTGTTTAAGCTCTGCGACCCACTGCGGGTCGGCGTCGCCGATTTCGTTGTTCACGGGCAGATATCGTTCAGGGAACTCCCAGATCAGCACCTGTGGCGGGCTGTTCTTGAAGGCATCGCTTTTCAGGTAGCTGAGCATCGGCAGAATCGGGCCGTGGCCGTCTTCGGCGTAATTGACCACGTCGCTGTTCAGCGCTTGCTTGAGTGCACCGACGAAGTTCCAGTTGGGATTGGCGCTGTAGCTGGTGCCGATCAGAGCCACCGGCACTTCGTTGTTGGCGAACAGCGCGTCGTCGCCGGCGGGCTGATCTTCAGCTGCGACCGTATTGCGCTTCTGCAAGGGTTCTGCCTTGGGCATCAGGTTTTCGAATAGCGGGTCCAGTGGCAGGAACAGGCGCAGGTCGCCCTTGTGGGTGATGGTCTCCGCAGGTTCTGTGACGAAGCGCTGCGGCTCGCCGCTCAGCGGGTACTTGTCGGCAATGGTCTTGGCCAGACGGATGGCGGCGATCTCGGCGCCTTGCGGGGTCCAGTGGGTGTCGGTGCGCAGGAACACTTGCTGGCCATCCTGTTTGGCCTGTTGCAGCGGGCCGAGCAGGTCAGGGGCCGGAATCCGGTCGGCGGCCAGGCGCTGGTGGAAGTCCTTGTAGAGGTTGGCGTGGATGCTCGCCGGTTTCACCTCACCGAGGTGTTCCGGGTACAGGCGCACCTTGGCCGGCACCACCGCCATCACCAGTTGCACGCCTTTCTCTTTCAGGGTCTGGCGCACGCCTTCGACCAGCGCGTAGTTGCCTTGCAGGTTCAACTCTTCGTTGACCACCGGGTGGAATTCTTCATCGCTGTACAACCACTGGTCGCGACCGAGCACCACGCCCGGACGACCTTCGTTGAACAGTTTGAAATCCAGCGCGGCCCAGAGATTGGTGCCCAGGCGCTTGATCGGGAACTCATCGTCGTAGTGGGTTTCCACGGCCTTGGTCCAGCGACCGTTGAGCACCGTCGCATCGGCGTTGGTGCTGAAGCCGAAGAAGCTGCGCACCGACCACAGACCCAGCACCAGCAGGGTCACCAGGAACAGCGCGATGTAGAAAATGCGTAATGAGCGGGTCATGGTCAGATCCCTCAGAACTGGAAGTAAAGGAACGGCGAGAAGCTTTGCGCCGAGAGTTTGAGAATCGAGGCGATGAACAGCAGCAGCACCAGCGCACGCATCACGTAGCGCGACCAGTCAGCGGTCCGGTAGGCCGGTTGCACCTGGGCTTCGACGCCGACGGTGTAGCCAGGCTGGTGGATGTTCGCCGGGTTATCCCCAGGCACGGCCTTGATCGTTCCCGGTGTCGCAGCGGCCGGGCCGTCGGCGTCGACGTTCACTGCAGGCTTGGTCTTGGCCGGTGGCTGATTGGTGTAGAAGTCGCGCAGGCCGAAGAACGCCAGGGTCACGTAAGCCACGATCAGGGTTGCCACTTGCAGGCCGGTGAGGCTGGCCTGGTTGAGTTCCGACAGCGACCAGTCGCCGAAGCTGAACATCGCGCCGTACATGCGCCCGGCGACGTGCAGGTTTTCCGCGCGGAAGATCACCCAGCCCATCACCACCAGCAGGAAGGTCATCACCCAGCGGATCGGGTTGAAGCTGCGTGGCGAGGTGTTCAGGCCGATGGCTTTTTCAATCGCCAGCCACATGCCGTGCCACGCACCCCAGACGATGTAGGTGATGTTCGCGCCGTGCCACAGACCGCCGAGCAGCATGGTCAGGAACAGGTTGCGATAGGTCATCAGCGTGCCTTTGCGGTTACCGCCGAGGGTGATGTACAGGTAGTCACGCAGCCAGGTCGACAGGCTGATGTGCCAGCGCCGCCAGAACTCGGTGATCGACTGGCTGACGTAAGGCTGCTTGAAGTTTTCCATGAAGCGAAAACCCATCATCAGGCCCAGGCCGATGGCCATGTCGCTGTAACCGGAGAAGTCGAAATACAGCTGCGCGGTGTACGCCAGTGCGCCGAGCCAGGCATCGCCCGTGGTCGGGTTTTGCAGGGCGAAGCAGTGGTCGGCCACCACCGCCAGAGTATCGGCGATGAAGACTTTCTTGATGAAACCCTGCATGAACCGCGTGCAGCCCTCGGAGAACTTGTCGAGGGTGTGGGTGCGGTTATTGAACTGGTCGGCCAGGTCGCGGAAACGCAACACGGGGCCGGCGATCAAGTGCGGGAAAATCGCCACGAATGCCGCGAAGTCGATCAGGTTGCGGGTCGCCGGGGTATCACCACGGTAGACGTCGATGATGTAGCTGATGGACTCGAAAATGTAGAACGAGATGCCGATCGGCAACAGCACGTGGGTCAGGATGAAGGGCGAAAGACCCACCGACGTCATCATCGCGTTGATGCTGTCGACGCCGAAGTTGGCGTACTTGAAGTAGCCGAGGATGCACAGGTCGACGGCCACGCCGAGCAGCAGCCAGCGCTGCGCCGGTTTGGTCCTGACCCCGGCGGCACCGACTTTCAGGCCGATCCAGTAGTTCCACAGCGTGACGCCGGCGAACAGCGCGAGGAAGTCCACGCGCCACCAGGCGTAGAACACGTAACTGGCAATCAGCAGCAGCAGATTGCGATAGCGTTGCCCGCTCAGGTAGTACAAGCCGAGGAAGATCGGCAAGAACAAAAACAGGAACACGTTGGATGAAAAAACCATCCCGGTCTCTCCTTGTTTGAACCAACAGTCAAGGGCCAACGGCCCCCCCAAACCCCCCATGGAAAAACTGGGGGGCTAACTCACAAATCTCAAACTCGACACTGAACCTGTAGGAGTGAGCCTGCTCGCGATAGCGGTGGCAAAAACGCCGAGATCTCAAGGCCGGCCAAGCAAATGACTCATCGCCGTCTTCAGCTTCATCGGCCGCACCGGTTTGTGCATCAGGGTGTGGCCCAGTTCGCGGATCTGCTGTTTGAGTTCATTGCTGTAGTTGGCCGTGATCATCATCGCCGGAATCGGTGAGGCACGACGGGCATTGATTCTTGCCACCGCATCGATACCGTTCCGGTCGTTGTCCAGGTGGTAGTCGGCGATCAGCAGGTCGGCCTCGGCGTGGTAATTGTCCACTTGCCGTGCCAGGTCCTCCTCCGACAGCGCCGTCACCACCTGGCACCCCCACCCCTCCAGCAAGGTGCGCATGCCGGCACAGATGGTCGCGTCGTTGTCCAGCACCCAGATCCGTGCACCCCGCAGGCGCTCGAGCATCGGCTCGCTCATCTGCAACGTCGGCGGCGGCTTCGGCGCGGTGGCGCTCAACGGGACTTCGACCGAGAACATTGAGCCCCGGCCCGGCCACGAGCGCACATCAATGCGATGCCCGAGAATGCCGGCGATTTTCTCGACAATCGCCAGGCCCAGGCCCAGACCGCGATCCTGATCCGGTCGCTGCACATCTCCGCGCTTGAACTCCTGGAAAATCTCCTCCAGGCGATGCTCGGCAATGCCCATGCCGCTGTCCCAGACTTCGATCGTCAGGCACTGATGATGCCGTCTGCAACCGAGCACCACTCGGCCACTGCAGGTATAGCGAATGGCATTGCTCAGCAGGTTGCGCAGAATCCGCGCCAGCAGCTGGATGTCGCTGCGCACCAGCGCCGAACAACTGATGAAGTGCAGTTGCAGGCCTTCACTGCGTGCCACCTGGGTGTATTCGGCGGCCAGGTTGTCCAGCAGTTCACTGAGGGCGAACGGCGTAATGTCGGCCTTGATCACCCCCGCATCGAGCTTGGAAATGTCCACCAGGGTGCCGAGCAGGTTCTCCACGTCTTCCAGGGAATTGCTCACGTTGCGCACCAGAATCTCGCTGGACATCGGCTCGCGCCGCTCCAGCAAGGCACTGGTAAACAGGCGCGCGGCATTCAACGGTTGCAGCAGGTCGTGGCTGACGGCGGCGAGGAACTTGGTTTTCGACAGGTTGGCCTGCTCGGCTTCCTGCTTGGCTTCGCGCAAGCGAGACTCGACCAGGCGCCGCTCATCGATCTCGCGCAGCAACTGGTCGTTGAGGGTGGTCAATTCCGCCGTGCGCTCGCGTACCCGCAGCTCCAGGTTCTGATACGCCTGATGCAGCGCCTCGGCGGTGCGGCGGCGTTCGGTGATGTCGCGGATCAGCACGAAAATCCCCACCACCTCGCCACTGGCCAGACGGTTGGGCACATAGGAGCGCAGCATGTAACGCTCCTGGTTGTTGACGTTGGTTTCGGCGAACTCAAAGGTCACGCTCTCGCCGGCCAGTGCCCTGGCCACGTAGGGCTCCAGCCGCTGGTAATGCTGTTCGCTGTGCACTTCGCGCAGGCTCTGGCCGAGCATCACGCCGCGGGGCCAGCAGTACCACTCTTCGTAGACCTTGTTGGTGAACTCGTAGACCAGATCGGCATTGAGGTAGGCAATCAATGCCGGTACGTGATCGGTGATCAGGCGAATCCAGTGTTCGCTTTCACTCAGCGCCTCAGCGTGCTGGTAGCGTTCGGTGATGTCGGTGTAGGTGTTGACGAAACCACCGGTAGGCAACGGATGGGTGCGGATTTCCAGGACCCGGCCATCGAACAGACGCTGCTCACATTCGCGGACCGGTCGTCCATTGCCATCGCGACTGGCCGGAGTCAAAAGGTTCAATTCGCTGTCGGCGATCACTTCGGCAAACGGGCGATGGGCAGCCACCGGTGCCAGGCCGCTCAGCTCCAAGAAACGCCGGTTCCACAGCTCCAGAATGCCCTCGGCGCTGACCATCGCCACCCCTTGGGACAGATTGTCGACCGCCCGCTGCAACAGATGGGACTTCTGCGCCACCGCCTGCTCACGGCGTACGGTTTCGCTGAGTTTGACGTCGGTAATGTCGGTGAACAGAATCACCCGCCCACCTTCCTGGGTCGGCCGCTCGCTGACTTGCAGCCAGCGCCCGTTCTGCAGGCGGTAAAGCAGGTTTTCGTCGGCATGCCCGCGAGGTTCTTCGGTGAACAGGCCGTTGTTCATCATCAACCGCTTGACCTCGGTCAGGCGCATGCCGGCATTGATCCGCACCCGGCTGTTGCTCCAGAACGCCTTGAAGCGACTGTTGAACAGCACGATGCGCTGCTCGGCGTCGAACAGGACGAAGGCGTCGGATATGCTTTCGATGGCATCGATCAGGTGTTGATGCGCCGTTTCCGCGCGCAGGCGGGCTTCGCTGAGCAAATGATTACCGGCCTTGAGTTCGGCCATGGCCTGGTTCAGGGCATCGGTGCGTTCGCGCACTTGCTCGGCCAGCACCACCGAATGCTGGAACGCCGCGTACGGATCGTTGCCGCGGGTCACCCCGGACTCGACCCGTTCGATCAGCGCGCCATTGATGCGCTGCAGTTTATGGTTTTCCAGGCGCAGCCCGGCCAGTTCGGCCTGCAGCTCAGCGATGTCCTGGGGCACGGCCGCGGGCAATGGCAACGCCGGTGAAGGTCTGGTTGATGTGCATGCCATTGAACTGTTCTCCATAGGTGTTGAAACCCATCACCCGTTGCTCACGCAAAAACGAGCCGATCTGATCGAGGCTGCCGTCGTCTTCGAGTTCCAGACGCCGCAGGAAACAGTCGCAACCGATGGTCAGCAGCAAATCGCCCAGGCGCTCCTGCAACCCCTCGAACAGGCTCTGCAGGTTCGGCAGCATCGGCCCCGGGGTCATGGCGGTGAGGACGATGCCGTTTTCCACGGCGCAGTAGAAACTCAGGCTCAGGTCCGGATGCACCTGCTGGATGGCCCGCACGTAGTACTGCTGGTTGATCCGCACCGCCAGCGGGTGCGCGGCGAAGACCCGGTGATCGAGTTGCGCCACCGGCACGCCGATGTGCCGGGCGTACTCGGCGGCGGCCGGCTCGGCATTGAGCTCGAAGACCCGGCGCAAGGTGCTGTCGGCCCCGGTAACCACCAGCTTCTCGGCGCGGGGCAGCACGTGGTGGGTGGTGAACACTTCGAAATCCAGCCAGGTGTTGACCAGCACCACCACGGCCGCGCCGCTGTGAAACTCGCCATCGAAGTACACATGGGTATGGGTCAGGTAGTTATCGTCGCCGGCCGAGCCGCCGAAATGCGGAATGTCGCCCAGTGCCGCGCTCAAGGCCGCCAGGACCATTTCTTCACGGCTGGACAGGCCATCGAGCAGGGTCAGGGCAAAGCTGTTGCCCTTGATCGGCGCCAGGGTGTTGCTGCGACAGCCACTGACCAGGCGCTCGACCATTTGCTGGGCGTCGATCAGGCTGAAGTGCTCCATCTGGTCGATCAGCTCGATGGCGATGGAAAAGTGCCGGTGATCGAAGCCCACCGCCGTCACGCAATTGCGCCCGTAGCCCAGCGGAGTGATTTCCCCGGCGCTGGTGCAGCCCGCCAGGCGAATGCCGCCGAAGCTTTGCTGCAAGGCCTGGCCCAGCGCCTGCAAGTCGTACTCGGCGGAACAGAAGAACAGCACGAACCCCAGGTGCGGATGCAACAACTGTCGTGCCAGTTCCTGCGCGACCTGCCGGGCATCGGTGGCCTGGGACATTGCACTGACGACGCCTTCGCTCTGCTGCATCCTTACCTCCCGCAGGTGCGTGTGTATGAGGCACGAGTGTACGAAGTCTGTGGGGGGCGACGAATGCTACTTGGGTAGCGGGTAACCGCTTCGATGGGATGAGAGAGTTAAAGCTCATACCTGTGGGAGCGAGCTTGCTCCGGGCGGCGTTCCGACGATGGGGCCATCACAGCCAACATCCATGTCGCCTGACACTCAGCCATCGCGAGCAGGCTCGCTCCCACAATTGTTTGTATTCCGGTCAGCTACCAGGTCAGCACCGCGCCCACGGCAAAGGTGTCGGTGTCTTCGTTCTGCTCGTCGGTGTCGTGGCCGTTGATTTCGAACTGGTTGTACTCGGCCACCAGCTTGAGGTTGTCGTTCACGTCATGGAACAACGCGATGCCGCGGGTCTCGTAGTCCGCGCCGCTGCCGACCACGCCGTTGCCATCGTCATTGGTCTTGCCGTAGGACAAGGCCAGGCGGTTCTTGCCCAGTTTGTAGGAGCCCTGCAACAGGTAGCCGTCGCTGTCGACGTTGCGCAGGGTCGGCTCGCCGGCATTGTTGGTGAAAAACGGGTTGATGCCCTTGGCCTGGAAGCCGGAGCCGGTGAGGGACAAGCCGCCCATCTTCGCCTGCACCCCATAACCGACTCCCTTCGAGGTGACGGTCTCGACCGTGGAATCGGTGTTGTCCGAGGTCTGGTAGCTGCCGTTGACCCAGCTGTAGATCTTTGCCCCGGCCAGGTCGAACTGGTAGGTGACCTCGCTCTCGGTACGCGGGTTTTCCTGATAGGCCTTGCCCGTCGGGCTGCTGTCGTTGGTGTCCACCGGGTCCATGATGCCGACCGCCACACGCAGACCGTCCATCACCGGGGTGCGATAGGTGATCTGCGAGGTCGGGAACGGATACGGGTAACCGGTGCCGATGTTGCCGAACGACACCCCGCCGCCATCCACCAGCCCCAACGTATCGCTGACCTGACCGTAACCGGCGAGCATTTCGTCGAGCAGGATGTTGGAACGGGCGAACAGCCCGAAGTCTTTGCCAATCAGCACTTCGCCCCACTCCGGGTTGGCCACGGTGCCGAAGAACTGCCGCACATCGATGGCGGTGTCGGTGCCGTTGGTCTGGCTGTCGTTGATGGTGACCCAGAACGAGGCACGGGCGCCGAGTTTGAGATCGTCTACCTGCTTGCCCATGTTGAACCCCAGATAGTTGGGCAAAAAGCCCATCTTCACCCGTGACTGTCGACGGTCGAACTGCTCGCCGGCGCGGTCGACATCGCTGTTCACGTAGAAGGCGTTGATGTAGCCGTCGGTGGAGAACGTGGTCTGGTCCTTGTCGTACAGCATGATATCCGCCTCCGCCACCTGGCTCAGGCCAAGGGCAGACAGGCTGGCGATGAAGGCAGGCAGAAAACGATGCGTGACGTTCTTATTGTTGTGCATGGCGCGCTCCGAAACGGGGACTGAGTGTCGGAGGCGATTATCGAAACCTGACCGGCGGCGCCATACGCTGCCTTGGGGCTGGTTTTCAGGTGCTTTGGATGAGCCGGCGGTGCGTGACCACTATGGCGTAAGACCGCTGGTCGGCGAGGCTCGCCACTTAGGGTGTAGGCCTGTGGACCCGAGTGGCGTCCACAGGCACCGGTACCGGTCAGGCGTTGGCCCTGAACAGCATGTRGGCGGCGACCACGACGCAGATGCTGGCAAACCCGACCTGCAACGCCCGCGCCGGCACCCCGGCGCAGAGCTTGCGGCCGATGATCATGCCGACGATGCTTGAGACGATGAAGGCAATGCCCGAACCGTCGATGCGCACCCCGGCCTGGAAGGCGCCGATCACGCCGATGGCGGAAATCAGGCTGATCACCATCAGCGAGGTGGCGATGATCCCGCGCATCTGYACATCGGTCAGTTGCTTGAACGCCGGGACGATCAGAAAACCGCCGCCCACCCCCAGCAATCCCGAGACCACGCCGGTTACTGCCCCGAGCGCGGCGAGGGTCGCAGTGCATTTGGCGGTCCAGGAAAAGCGTCCGGTCTGTTGATCGAGCATGCAGTTCTTCTGGCCCCAGTTGGCGTGACCGTGATCGCTGGGGCCCTCGTCCTTGCGCTCACGACGCAACATCCGCCCGGCCACCACGACCATCAGCAGGCTGAACAGGATCATCAGGATTTTTTCCGGCAACCGGTGGGCGAAGTAGATGCCCAGGGGCGAAAACACCGCGCCCAGCGCCGCGATCAGCAGCGCTGCGCGATACCGCACCAGGCCATGGCGCAAGCCGTCGATGGCGCCGACCGCTGCCGCACTGCCCACCGCGAACAACGCCACCGGAGCGGCCTGGGTCATGCTCCAGCCCAACCCCAACACCAGGGCCGGGACCGCAAGGATACCGCCACCAGCGCCGGTCAAGCCGAGCACCAACCCCATCACTACGCCAAACAGACTTGCCAGCAACATAGGGAGTTCTCAGTAGTGCCGGGAGTCGGGTTCGATCACGGTGATGTTCAGATGCGGGCTACGCTTGAGCAGGCTGGCGACAAGGCCGATATCCGCCGTGCCACCGCCGATGACCACGATATCTGCACTGATGGATGGGCCCCAGTGTTGATCGTTCATTGCTTGTTCCTTTTGCTGCACTGTAGGAGCGAGCCTGCTCGCGATGGTCGCTAACGATTACGCGTGCTATCTGTATAAACGCGGTGCCAATACGTCCATCGCGAGCAGGCTCGCTCCTACAGGTTCTGTGTGTTTGCTGGCATTTAAGGTTGAACCCAGCTTTTAAGCACTGCCCCGCAATACAGCCCGGAGAGGGTTTTCATCACCTGGATCACTTCGTGACTGGCGAGACCGTAAAAAATGTACTTGCCTTCACGACGGGTCGCGACCAGTCCTTCATCGCGCAGGATGCCCAATTGCTGGGACAGGGTCGGTTGACGCACGCCGGTCATTTTTTCCAGATCGCCTACGTTGCGCTCACCCTGGGTCAACTGGCACAGGATCAACAGGCGATCTTCATTGGCCAGGGCCTTGAGCAGCGCACACGCCTTGGAGGCCGAGGCGCGCAGTTGAGCGACTTCGCATTCGGTCAGACTGGATTGCATTTGCAGGATGCCTTCAACGTCACTTAAGCTGCGAACATTATGTTTTTACATAAAGTGTTGCAACCCATGACTGACTTTTCTACCCCCGTACAGGTCCGTGTCCATGCCCGCGCTGATTGAAGCTTTCCTCGACCCCGCCTCCTCGACCTACAGCTACGTGGTCTACGAGGCGGATGGCGGGCAGTGTGCGATTGTCGACCCGGTGCTCGACTACGACGGGGCCTCCGGGCGTACCGCGACCACCCAGGCCGACAAAATCATCGCCTTCGTCCGCGCCCGTCACTTGCAGGTGCAATGGCTGCTGGAAACCCACGCCCACGCCGATCACCTGTCCGCCGCTCCCTACCTGCGCGGGCAACTGGGCGGCAAGATCGCCATTGGCGAGTCGATCAGCAAGGTGCAGGACGTGTTCAAGGCGCTGTTCAATCTGGAGCCGGCCTTTTGCGTCGACGGATCGCAGTTCGATCACCTGTTCGCCCCCGACGAATCGTTCATGATCGGCAACCTCAGGGCCACCGCCCTGCACGTGCCCGGTCATACCCCGGCGGACATGGCCTACCTGATCGGCAACGATGTGATCCTGGTCGGCGACACGCTGTTCATGCCGGACGTGGGCACCGCGCGCTGTGACTTTCCCGGCGGCAATGCCAACCAGATGTACGCCTCGATCCAGAAACTGCTGGCCTTCCCCGCCAGCGTGCGCCTGTACGTCTGCCACGACTACCCGCCCGAGGGCCGTTCCTCCGAATACATGACGACTGTGGGTGAACAGCGCAAAAGCAACATCCACGTGCGCGACGGCATCGACGAAGCCGCCTTCGTCGACATGCGCACCCGGCGTGATGCCGGGTTGGGCATGCCGACGCTGTTGCTGCCGGCGATCCAGGTCAATGTGCGGGCGGGGAATTTGCCGCCGGCCGAAGACAATGGCGTCAGGTATCTGAAAGTCCCCCTGAATCAACTCTGACCTGTAGGAGCGAGCTTGCTCCGGGCGGCGATCCGACGAAAAACGCCAACGATAACGCGCAAAACCTGACGCCCCGGCGCCCTCAGGTTTTTCGCGAGCAAGCTCGCTCCTACGGCAACGTCAGCCCATTCGCCGGCAACGGCAGCGCGGTCTTGTACCGCACCTGCTTGAGCGCAAAGCTCGAACGGATATTCGCCACCCCCGGCACCTTGGTCAGAAAGTCCATCATGAAGCGCTCCAGCGACTGGATGGTCGGCACCAGCACCCGGATCAGATAGTCCGGGTCGCCGGCCATCAGGTAGCACTCCATCACTTCGGGGCGATCGGAAATCGCCTCCTCGAAATGCTGCAACGCCTCCTCCACCTGCTTCTCCAGGCTGACGTGAATGAACACGTTCACATGCAGCCCCAGCAAGTCGGCATCGAGCAGCGTCACTTGCTCGCGAATCACCCCCAGTTCTTCCATGGCCTTGACCCGGTTGAAACACGGCGTCGGCGACAGGTTCACCGAACGCGCCAGGTCGGCGTTGGTGATGCGCGCGTTCTCCTGAAGGCTGTTGAGAATGCCGATATCGGTACGGTCCAGTTTGCGCATGAGACAAAACCACCTGTTTTTTATGTTTATGCAGGTTTTTTATCTGCAAATGATCTTCAGCGCAACGAAACAGAGAGAAATATTCTTCTTGGGCGGGCCTATGATTGTTGTAGGACAAGATTTCTTCTACCGAATGAAATCTGTCAGCTCACTACAAGAAATTCACAAGATCGAGCGTAGAAGCCATGACCCAAGCGTACGAACCGCTGCACCTGCACGTCCCCGAACCCTCGGGCCGTCCAGGATGCAAAACCGACTTCTCCTACTTGCACCTGACCGATGCAGGCACGGTGCGCAAACCCCAAATCGACGTTGAACCGGCCGACACGGCTGATCTGGCCCGCGGCCTTATCCGCGTGCTCGACGACCAGGGCAATGCCCACGGCCCCTGGGCTGAAAACGTGCCAGTGGCGATCCTGCGCAAGGGCATGCGCGCCATGCTCAAGACGCGGATCTACGACAACCGCATGGTGGTTGCCCAGCGTCAGAAAAAAATGTCGTTCTACATGCAGAGCCTTGGCGAAGAAGCCATCGGCAGCGCCCAGGCCCTGGCCTTGAACATCGACGACATGTGCTTCCCGACCTACCGCCAGCAAAGCATCCTGATGGCCCGCGACGTACCGCTGGTCGACCTGATCTGCCAGTTGCTGTCCAACGAGCGCGATCCGCTCAAGGGCCGGCAACTGCCGATCATGTACTCGGTCAAGGACGCCGGTTTCTTCACCATTTCCGGCAACCTCGCCACCCAGTTCATTCAGGCCGTGGGCTGGGGCATGGCCTCGGCGATCAAGGGCGACACCAAAATCGCCTCGGCATGGATCGGCGACGGCGCCACCGCCGAGTCGGATTTCCACACCGCCCTGACGTTCGCCCACGTGTACCGCGCACCCGTGATCCTCAACGTGGTCAACAACCAGTGGGCGATTTCCACGTTCCAGGCGATTGCCGGTGGTGAAGCCACCACCTTTGCCGGTCGTGGCGTCGGTTGCGGCATTGCCTCCCTGCGGGTCGATGGCAACGACTTCGTCGCGGTCTACTCCGCGTCTGCCTGGGCCGCCGAACGTGCGCGCCGCGGTCTCGGCCCGACCATGATCGAATGGGTCACTTACCGTGCAGGCCCGCACTCGACCTCCGATGATCCGTCCAAATACCGTCCCGCCGACGACTGGAGCCACTTCCCGCTGGGTGATCCGATTGCGCGTCTCAAGCAGCACCTGATCAAGATCGGTCAGTGGTCCGAAGAGGAACACGCCGCCGTCAGCGCCGAACTGGAAGCCGAAGTGATCGCCGCACAGAAAGAAGCCGAGCAGTACGGCACCCTCGCCGGCGGCCAGATTCCGAGCGCCGCGACCATGTTCGAAGACGTCTACAAAGAGATGCCGGAGCACTTGAAGCGCCAGCGTCAGGAGTTGGGGATCTGACATGAACGATCACAACAACAAAATCGAGCTGGAAACCGCCATGACCACGACCACCATGACCATGATCCAGGCCCTGCGCTCGGCCATGGATGTGATGCTTGAACGGGACGACAACGTCGTGGTCTTCGGCCAGGACGTGGGCTACTTCGGCGGCGTGTTCCGCTGCACCGAAGGCCTGCAGAGCAAGTACGGCACCTCCCGGGTGTTCGACGCGCCGATTTCCGAAAGCGGCATCGTCGGTACTGCCGTGGGCATGGGCGCCTACGGTCTGCGCCCGGTGGTGGAGATCCAGTTCGCCGACTACGTGTACCCGGCCTACGATCAGATCATTTCCGAAGCCGCGCGCCTGCGTTATCGCTCGGCTGGCGAGTTCACCGCACCGATGACCCTGCGCATGCCTTGCGGCGGCGGCATCTACGGCGGCCAGACCCACAGCCAGAGCATCGAGGCACTCTTCACCCAGGTGTGCGGTCTGCGCACCGTCATGCCGTCCAACCCCTACGACGCCAAAGGCCTGCTGATCGCCTCCATCGAAAACGATGACCCGGTGATCTTCCTTGAGCCCAAACGCCTGTACAACGGTCCCTTCGACGGCCACCACGAACGCCCGGTAACCCCGTGGTCGAAACACCCCGCCGCACAGGTTCCGGACGGCTACTACACCGTACCGCTGGACGTTGCCGCGATCGCCCGTCCGGGCAAGGACGTCACCGTGCTGACCTACGGCACCACAGTGTACGTGTCGCAAGTCGCCGCTGAAGAAAGCGGCGTCGATGCCGAAGTCATCGACCTGCGCAGCCTGTGGCCGCTGGACCTGGAGACCATCGTCAAATCCGTGAAGAAAACCGGCCGCTGCGTCGTGGTTCACGAAGCCACCCGCACCTGCGGTTTCGGTGCCGAACTGGTGTCGCTGGTGCAAGAGCATTGCTTCCACCACCTGGAAGCGCCGATCGAACGCGTCACCGGTTGGGACACCCCTTACCCGCACGCGCAAGAGTGGGCGTATTTCCCAGGGCCGTCCCGAGTGGGCGCGGCGTTGAAACGGGTCATGGAGGTCTGAATGGGCACGCACGTCATTAAAATGCCGGACATTGGTGAAGGCATTGCAGAAGTTGAATTGTCGGTTTGGCACGTCAAGGTCGGCGACATGGTCGTCGAAGATCAGGTGCTGGCCGATGTCATGACCGATAAAGCGATGGTGGATATTCCGTCGCCGGTGCATGGCAAGGTCATCGCCCTTGGCGGCCAGCCGGGCGAAGTCATGGCGGTTGGCAGTGTGCTGATCAGCATTGAAGTCGAAGGCGCGGGCAACGTTAAGGAGTCGACGCAACCGGCTCCCGTTAAAGAAGCCCCGGTGGTCGCGCCCAAAGTTGAAGCCGTGGTTGAAAGCAAATCGGTCGCGGCCCCAGCGCCAAAAGCTGCCGTATGCCAGGGCCCGATGGTTGCTCGCGAAGCCGATGAGCGTCCGCTGGCCTCCCCGGCCGTGCGCAAGCATGCGCTGGACCTCGGTATTCAATTGCGCCTGGTGCGTGGCACCGGCCCGGCCGGCCGCGTACTGCACGAAGACCTTGACGCCTACCTGGCCCAGGGTCAGTCGAACGCTTCGGCACCGGTGGCGGCGGCTTACGCCCAACGTACCGATGAACAGCAGATCCCGGTGATCGGCATGCGCCGCAAGATCGCCCAGCGCATGCAGGACGCCACCCAGCGTGCCGCCCACTTCAGTTATGTCGAAGAAATCGATGTCACGGCTGTGGAAGAGCTGCGCGCGCACCTCAACGAAAAACACGGCGCGACTCGCGGCAAGCTGACTTTGCTGCCGTTCCTGGTTCGCGCCATGGTCGTCGCCCTGCGCGACTTCCCGCAAATGAATGCCCGTTACGACGACGAGGCCCAGGTCATCACCCGCCTCGGTGCGGTACACGTCGGCGTCGCGACCCAGAGCGACGTTGGCCTGATGGTGCCGGTGGTGCGTCACGCCGAAACCCGCAGCCTGTGGGACAGCGCGGCGGAAATCGCTCGCCTGGCCACTGCCGCGCGCAATGGCAAGGCCAGCCGCGATGAACTGTCCGGCTCGACCATCACCCTGACCAGCCTCGGCGCCCTGGGCGGCATCGTCAGCACGCCGGTGCTGAACCTGCCGGAAGTGGCGATTGTCGGGGTCAACAAGATCATCGAACGGCCAATGGTGATCAAAGGCCAGATCGTGATCCGCAAGATGATGAACCTCTCCAGCTCCTTCGATCACCGAGTGGTCGACGGCATGGACGCGGCGCTCTTCATCCAGGCCATCCGTGGCTTGCTCGAACAACCCGCCACTCTGTTTGTGGAGTAACGAATGCAGACTTTGAACACCACGCTGCTGATCATCGGCGGCGGCCCCGGCGGTTATGTGACCGCGATCCGTGCCGGCCAGCTGGGCATCCCGACCATCCTGGTGGAAGGCCAATCCCTGGGCGGCACTTGCCTGAACATCGGCTGCATTCCGTCCAAGGCACTGATTCACGTCGCCGAGCAGTTCCATCAAACGCAACACCACAGCCAGCATTCGGCCCTGGGCATCAGCGTTTCGGCGCCAACTCTGGACATCAACAAGAGCGTCGAGTGGAAGGATGGCATCGTCGATCGCCTGACCACCGGCGTCGCGGCGCTGCTGAAAAAGCACAAGGTCCAGGTCGTTCAAGGCTGGGCCAAAGTGGTTGACGGTAAAACCGTGGACGTCGGCGACACCCGCATCCAGTGCGAACACCTGGTGCTGGCCACCGGTTCGAAAAGCGTAAACCTGCCGATGCTGCCGATTGGCGGGCCGATCATCTCGTCCACCGAAGCCCTGGCGCCGACATCCGTGCCCAAGCGTTTGATCGTGGTTGGCGGCGGTTACATCGGTCTGGAGCTGGGCATTGCCTATCGCAAGCTCGGCGCCGAAGTCAGCGTGGTGGAAGCGCAGGAGCGCATCCTGCCGGCCTACGACGCCGAACTGACCCAGCCCGTACACGACGAACTGAAAAAACTCGGTGTGAAGCTTTACTTGAAACACAGCGTGCAAGGCTTTGATTCTTCTAACAATACCTTGCAGGTACTGGAACCGGACGGCGAAACCCTGAACCTGGAAACCGATCAGGTGCTGGTGGCCGTCGGTCGCAAGCCGAACACCCAGGGCTGGAATCTCGAAGCGCTGAACCTGGACATGAACGGTTCGTCGATCAAGATCGACAACCGCTGCCAGACCAGCATGCGCAACGTCTACGCCATCGGCGACCTGAGCGGCGAACCGATGCTCGCGCACCGGGCCATGGCCCAGGGCGAGATGGTCGCCGAACTGATCAGCGGTAAGTCTCGCGAGTTCAACCCCACCGCCATCGCCGCCGTGTGCTTCACCGACCCGGAACTGGTGGTGGTCGGCAAGACCCCGGACGAGGCCAAGGCCGCAGGCCTGGACTGCATCGTTTCCAGCTTCCCGTTCGCCGCCAATGGCCGGGCCATGACACTGGAATCGAAAAGCGGCTTCGTGCGGGTGGTCGCCCGTCGCGACAATCATGTGATTGTCGGCTGGCAGGCAGTCGGCGTCGGTGTGTCCGAATTGTCCACGGCATTTGCGCAAAGTCTGGAGATGGGCGCGCGGCTGGAAGACATCGGCGGCACCATCCATGCGCACCCGACGCTGGGTGAGGCGGTGCAGGAAGCGGCGTTGCGGGCGTTGGGGCATGCGTTGCATCTGTGATTTTGAGGGATTGATGGGGTCTGTGATGGCCCCATCGCGAGCAAGCTCGCTCCCACAGGGTTTGTGAACGCCACAGATTCAATGTGGGAGCGAGCTTGCTCGCGATTTCTCAAGAGCGACGCAATTTCTGCCGATCAGCCGATAGTCTGGGCTGCGATTTAGCCCAAGAATGAAGTATTGTTGTCCCCATCCAAAAAACGTCAGAAGCCTTGAACCGTTTCGGCGGTTGTTAAGTGATAGAGGGTGTCATGGGTAACGAAAGCATTAATTGGGACAAGCTGGGTTTTGACTACATCAAGACCGACAAGCGCTATCTGTCGTACTTTCGCAATGGTGAGTGGGACAAAGGCACCCTGACCGAAGATAACGTGCTGCACATCAGCGAAGGCTCCACTGCCCTTCACTATGGCCAGCAATGCTTCGAAGGCATGAAGGCCTACCGTTGCAAGGACGGCTCGATCAACCTGTTCCGCCCGGACCAGAACGCCCTGCGCATGCAGCGCAGCTGCGCCCGCCTGCTGATGCCGCAGGTGGACACCGAGCAATTCATCGAAGCCTGTAAAGCAGTGGTCCGCGCCAACGAGCGTTTCATTCCGCCGTACGGCACCGGCGGCGCGCTGTACCTGCGTCCGTTCGTGATCGGCGTGGGTGACAACATCGGCGTGCGTACCGCGCCGGAGTTCATCTTCTCGATCTTCTGCATCCCGGTCGGCGCCTACTTCAAGGGCGGCCTGACCCCGCACAACTTCCTGATCTCCAGCTACGACCGCGCCGCGCCACAAGGCACCGGTGCCGCCAAGGTCGGTGGCAACTACGCCGCCAGCCTGATGCCGGGCTCCCAGGCCAAGAAGGCGCATTTCGCCGACTGCATCTACCTTGACCCGCTGACCCATACCAAGATCGAGGAAGTCGGTTCGGCCAACTTCTTCGGGATCACCCACGACAACAAGTTCGTGACCCCGAACTCGCCATCGGTACTGCCGGGCATCACCCGTCTGTCGCTGATCGAACTGGCCAGGTCCCGCCTGGGTCTGGATGTGGTCGAAGGCGACGTGTTCATCGACAAGCTCTCCGACTTCAAGGAAGCCGGTGCTTGCGGTACCGCTGCGGTGATCACGCCGATTGGCGGCATCAACTACAACGACCACCTGCACGTGTTCCACAGCGAAACCGAAGTCGGCCCGATCACCCAGAAGCTCTACAAAGAGCTGACCGGCGTGCAAACCGGCGACATCGAAGCGCCAGCGGGCTGGATCGTCAAGGTTTGACCTGACGCCAGACGCACAAAAGCCCTCCATCGGGTGACCGATGGGGGGCTTTTTCATGGGCGTAAAAAGATCGCAGGCTGCGATCTTTTGCTCTTTTCCTCAATATCCAACGGCAACTCAACCCCAAACCGCCCCGCTACTTCCTTGCGCCCCAACGCCGTCAACGCCAACGCCCGACTGTCCAGATCCTGGGTCACCCACTTGCGCTTGAGCGCCGTTTGCAGCAACGCCGCCCCCAGCGACCCGCCCAGATGCGGCCGGCGCATGCTCCAGTCCAGGCACGGGCAGGCAAAACGGCGGCGCAAGGTGCTCAAGTCCTGCACCTCGATCCCGAGCCCTTGAAACATTGCCGTACCACTGCCACTCAAGCGATAGGCCTGTTCGTCGGTTTCCTCAAGCCAGCCCGCTTCGAGCATCCGGTCATGCATCAGCACGGCCAGGGTGCCCGCCATGTGGTCGTAGCAGGTGCGGGCAAATTGCAGGCGGTCAGGAGTGCGTGACTGAAAAGTCGGTGCCGCGTTCTGACCGATGACCATCAGCGCCTCCAGGGCCTGGGCCACGCGTTTGTCCGCCAGGCTGTAATAGCGGTGACGTCCCTGAACGTGCAGCCGCACCAGCGCCAGCTCCTTGAGTTTGGCCAGGTGGGCACTGGCGGTCGACGCGCTGACTTCGGCCACCGCCGCCAGTTCGGTGCTGGTGCGGGCGTGGCCGTCCATCAGCGAACAGAGGATTTTCGTCCGCGCCGGCTCGGCGATGGCTGCCGCCACCTGCGAGACGCCAATGTCGTGTCGTTCTGCGCTCATATTTCGCTCCCGGACGAATCAATGCCCTTTCGGACTGGAGATAGTAGCAACACTTTCCGACAACAAAAGGCTGTGACCCATGGACCCGATCATCGCTGCGACCCATACCGATCCTTATCCCTACTACGCACAACTGCGTGGCGAAGGCGGGCTGGTTTTTCATCCGGGGCTGAACATGTGGGTGGCCAGCAGCGCCCAAGCGGTGGCCGCCGTGCTGGCGCATCCCGATTGCCACGTTCGCCCCGAGCAGGAGCCAATCCCCAAGGCGATCGCCGACGGCATGGCCGGCCAGGTGTTCGGCCAATTGATGCGCATGAATGAGGGCGAACGCCAGCGTTGCCCACGGTCGGCGATTGAGCCGGGGCTGGAGTTGATCGATACGCGGGAAGTCGAGGCCCTGGTCAGCGCCCGATTGATGACCGCGGATGCCGCCGGCCTGTACAACGCCATGTTCCGTGGGCCGGTGTGCGTGGTGGCGGCGTTGTTGGGATTCACCCCGGCTCAGGGCCGTGTCATCAGCGAACTGACGGCGGATTTCGTCGCCTGCCTGTCGCCCCTGAGTCGTCCGGTGCAACTGGCTGCGGCTCATGCCGCCGCTGAACAGTTGAGCGGCTACTGTGTCGAGCTTTTGGCCGACCCGGACAACCATAGCCCTCTGCTTGGCGGTATCCGCCAGCGCTTCGCGTCAGGCACACCGCAAACACTGATCGCCAACCTGATCGGCCTGTTCTCCCAGACCTTCGAAGCCACTGCCGGGTTGATCGGTAACGCCGTGCTGGCATTGATTCAACACCCGTCGTTGTGCAGCGAATCAACCCCTGTCGAAGACCTGCTGGCCGAAGTGCAGCGCTTCGACCCGCCGGTACAGAACACCCGTCGCTTCGTCGCCGCCCCCTGCGAGATTGACGGGGTGAGGCTGAATACCGGAGACGTGATCCTGGTGCTGCTGGCCTCGGCCAATCGCGACCCGCAGCTCAACGACAACCCCGATGCATTCCTGCTCGACCGCCCGAATCGGCGCAGCTTCACCTTTGGTGCGGGGCGCCATCAATGTCCGGGGCAACGCCTGGCGTTATGCATTGCTGGCGCTACCGTCCGGCAAATTCTTGCGATGAAGCCGGCACTGGATCGCCTGACCTGGCATTACCGCCCGTCCGTGAATGGACGGATTGCGCTGTTCCGTGACTGACCGCAAACCGCTCAAACAGTGCGGTATTCGACGGTCAGGTGAGACAGTTCATGGACCGGCGCCAGGCGTTCGCGAATGGTGTCGGCACTGACATTGGCCGCGACAACAACGCTGACAATCGCGGCCCGCGCCTGGGGACCGACCTGCCAGACATGCAGATCGCTGATACGCACATCGTCCGATGACTCCAGCAGTTCACGAATTTCATCGGCAACGTGCTCATCTGTGACATCGAGCAACACCGCAGCGCTGTCACGCATCAATCCAATGGCCCATTTCGCGATCACGATGGCGCCCACGATGCCCATCACCGGGTCCAGCCACACCCACCCCAGATACCGCCCGGCCAGCAATGCGGCAATCGCCAGCACCGACGTCAAAGCGTCGGCCAACACATGGACATAGGCCGAGCGCAGATTGTTGTCGTGATGGTGATGATGGCCGTGGTCATGGCTATGCCCGTGATCGTGACCATGATGACCGTGGTCGCCCGCGAGCAAAAAGGCACTGACGATGTTTACCGCCAACCCCACCACCGCAATCACGGTCGCTTCGGTGAATGCCACGGTGGTTGGCTGAAACAGGCGAAAAACGGACTCACCGGCAATGCCGATCGCCACCAGCCCCAGCACCATCGCCGAGGCAAAACCGGCCAGGTCTCCGACCTTGCCGGTGCCGAAGCTGTAGCGCGCGTTGTTGGCATTGCGCCGTGCGAATCCATAGGCCGCCGCCGCGATGCCCAAGGCCCCGGCATGGGTGGCCATGTGAAAACCATCGGCCAGCAGCGCCATGGAACCGGTGATGTAACCGGCAGCAATTTCGCCAATCATCATCACAAACGTCAGCGCCACCACCCATAAGGTGCGACGGGCGTTTTCATCATGGGAAGCGCCGAGAAATACATGGTCGTGGGAAAAACGCGAAGCCTGTGGTGCCAGTGTCATGGGGTTCGGGCCTCTATTTGGCATAACGACGGATGGCCAGCAACAAGTCTTCCACGCCCTGGGCGCGTTCTTCATCGCTCAGGCCCGGATGGGCCACGTGCTCGCGGGCGTGGGCGTCGATGAACTGCTCCAGCAGACCATTGACCGCGCCCCGGATCGCAGCAACCAGATGCAGGGTCTTGGCGCAATCGGCATCGGACTCGAGCGCTCGCTCCACGGCTTCCACCTGTCCGGCAATCCGTCTTACCCGCTTGATCAAGTCATCTTTGTGTTCGTGAATGTGCGACATACCTATACCCCCTACCTCTATATGGCGTGTATGGTCGTCGATAGAGCGGAGCCTGGCAAGGCACAATCCGATGACAGGCAGGCCTGGCGGGTCAGCGACTTTCCCAGCTAGTTGGCCGTTAAAGGCCTGGGTTCAACTCCCAACTGCCCGATCCGTCCTGCATCCGGCCAGAACAACGCCGCCTGCCCCACCCGCGCACCGTGTTGATCGATGAGCGTCCACACCTTGCCTTCATGAATCATGAAGGCATTACCTTGCCGATCCACCCGATAGCCACTGTAACCGTGAGCAATGCCATTGGCGGTGACCTGCTCCAGCAGGGTCTGACGCACCGCGCGGTCCAGTGGCGAGGCGCTGAAGCGTGACGGCATGCCCAGAAATTCCGGGCGCGGGTACTTGAAGCAGGCCAGCGCCTGTTCGTTGGCGTAGAAAAAAAGAGGGTCGTCTTCAGCGCCATGGGCCAGCAAACTGTAGGGCGCGTGGGTGTGCAGCCAGTGCAGGCGTTCCAGCCCGGTCAGCGATTCCGGAGCTGGCAGGTGTTTACCGGTCCAGTGCCGATAAGACTGGTCCAGCAGTTCGATGGCTGTAGCGTATTCGTTGATTAGCGGCATGGGCCTCCCAGGCAATCGCGGTCAGTCATCCCGCGTCAGCACTTCCAGCAATTCAATTTCGAAGATCAGGTTCGAATTCGGCGTGATCTTGCCCATGGTGCGTTCGCCATAGGCCAGATGCGCCGGCACCAGCAACTTGCGCTTGCCGCCGACCTGCATGCCCAGGATACCCAAGTCCCAGCCCTTGATGACCCGCCCGGTGCCAATCACGCACTGGAAGGGTTTACCACGGCTATAGGAAGAATCGAATTCGGTCCCGTCCTCCAGCCAGCCACGGTACTGGGTGGTGATCAGTGCGCCTTTGATGGCGGCTTTTCCGTCACCTACTTGCAGATCGATTACCTGAAGCTCGTCATTCATTGAATTCACTCGTATGCTCACTCGCCCTCAAGGGCCTGACGGGCGCCGTTTTCCCAGATTTGCCCTCGATTGGCAACCATTGCCACCTCCCGCGCGACGTTTAAAGCTGTTTGCTGAACTAAAATAATCAACAATTACCCGTACGGTTCACCGCCCTGATGGCCATCCCCGAATGATCCTGCTATGGACCAGCGTCATCCTTGGTTCAACGACGCTCATCCTGATCCTCGCGCTGAAAACCACGACGAGGAATACCGCGTGGTCTGGTCCGACGGCACCATCCGCTGGCTGCGGGAAACCGGCAACGTGGTCAAGAACGACCGCGACGAAACGATCAAGATGATGGGCGTGGTGCGCGACATCACCGAAGAAAAGGCCTCGGCCAACTACCTCAAGTACCTGGCCCATTACGACCCGTTGACCGGCCTGCCCAATCGCCTGGTGCTCGAAGAGCGCCTGTCCGAAGCGCTGGAGCTGGCGCGCACCAGTGCCACATCGGCACCAGCCTTGGCGTCGCGGTGTTTCCCGATCACGCACCGAGCATCGACCGCCTGCTGCACATTGCCGACCTGGCGATGTATGAGGCCAAGCGCAGCGGGAACAATCAGTATCGGCTGGGCACCGAGAGCGTGGTGTGGGCACATAGCGAATAACGCTTCGGCGGCGGGTGCCCATCGCGAGCAAGCTCGCTCCCACAGTGATTTGTGCTGTACACAGTATTTGCGTACGACCAAAAAACATTGTGGGAGCGAGCCTGCTCGCGAAGGCGGCGGCACAACTGCATGGATGTAACTGAAAGCCCACGGTAGAYCTTCACAGAGCCCAGCCTTTATCCTTGGCGCCCCCGTTGTGTCGAGTTCTGGAGTTTCGCCCATGCCCCATGAAGGCAACCTGCTACAAGCCGCTGTCGTATTTCTGATGGCGGCCGTGCTCATCGTTCCATTGGCCAAGCGCCTGCAACTGGGGGCGGTTCTGGGTTATCTGTTTGCCGGGGTGATCATCGGCCCGTCGGTGCTGGGCCTGATCGACAACCCGCAAAGCGTCGCGAACATTTCCGAACTCGGCGTGGTGTTGCTGTTGTTCATCATCGGCCTGGAGCTGTCGCCGCGACGCCTGTGGGTGATGCGCAAATCAGTGTTTGGCGTAGGTTTGGCGCAAGTGTTGTTGACCGGCACGGTGATTGGCGTGGTGGCGCTGTGGCTGTTTGGCCAGCCATTGAACACCGCGATCGTCCTCGGCCTCGGGCTGGCGCTGTCATCCACGGCATTCGGCCTGCAAAGCCTGGCTGAACGCAAGGAACTGACCAGCCCCCACGGGCGGCTGGCGTTCGCGATCCTGTTGTTTCAGGACATCGCCGCGATTCCGTTGATCGCCATGGTGCCATTGCTGGCCGGCGGCGATCACCGCACCACCGCCAGCGAAGACCTGAACCACGGCCTGCAAGTGCTGTTCAGCATCGCGGTGGTGGTGATCGGCGGGCGTTATCTGCTGCGGCCGGTGTTTCGTGTGGTGGCCAAAACCGCGCTGCCAGAGGTTTCCACCGCCACGGCGTTGCTGGTGGTGATCGGCACGGCATGGCTGATGGAACTGGCTGGAATTTCCATGGCCCTGGGCGCATTCCTCGCCGGCCTGCTGCTGGCGGATTCCGAGTATCGCCATGAACTGGAAGCCCAGATCGAGCCTTTCAAAGGCCTGTTGCTGGGGCTGTTTTTCATCAGCGTCGGCATGGGTGCGAACCTGAGCCTGTTGCTGAGCATGCCGATCTCGGTGCTGGGCCTGACCCTGATGCTGATCGCGATCAAACTGCCGCTGCTGTTTATTGTCGGTCGCCTGGCCGGTGGCTTGAAGAAGGTCAGTGCGATCCGCCTGGGTATCGTGCTTGCGGCCGGTGGTGAATTTGCCTTTGTGGTGTTCAAGATCGGTCGCGATCATGGGCTGTTCGCCGCAGAACTGTATGACTTGCTGGTGTTGACCATCACCCTGTCCATGGCCGTGACGCCGCTGTTGCTGCTGGTGTGCGCGCGCTTGGTCAGCCCGAAAGTGCAACCGGTGGAAGTACCGGAGAAGTTCCGCGAAATCGACGCCGACGCGCCACGGGTGGTGATCGCCGGTATGGGTCGCATGGGCCAGATCATTGCGCGGATTCTGCGTGCGCAGAACATCAAGTTCGTGGCCCTCGACACCTCGGTGGAAACCATCGAACTGTCCCGCAGCTTCGGTGGCGTGCCGGTCTTCTACGGCGACCCGATGCGCCCGGAAATCCTCAACGCGGCCAAGGTCGGGGAAGCCGAGTATTTCGTGATCGCCACCGACGACCCGGACACCAATATCAAGACCGCCGAACTGGTGCGCAAGCTCTACCCGCACATGAAAATCATCGCCCGTGCCCGTAACCGCCAGCATGTGCACCGGCTAATGGACGTCGGCGCTCACGCCGTGCGCGAAACCTATTATTCGAGCCTGGAAATGAGCCGGCAAACCCTGATCGGCCTGGGATTGACCCAGGCCCAGGCGGATGCGCGGATCAAACGCTTCAAGCAGCACGACGAAGAGGTGCTTGAAGCCCAGCATGCGGTGTATGACGACGCGGTGAAAGTGCTGCAGACGGCGCAGGAAGCGCGGGCGGAACTGGCCAGGTTATTCGAGTCGGATCAACTGCAAGAGCAAGCGGGCACAAAATGAGGTGAATTTGAGGGCCTCATCGCGAGCAGGCTCGCTCCTACACTGGATCTTTGTCGCTTATACGCTCTTCTGTAGGAGCGAGCCTGCTCGCGATGAACGATGACGCGGTGTGATGGATCAACAACAATCGCCAAGGAGCCACCATGGCTGACAAACCCTCTCCGGCCCTCAAGGAAATCTTCAACACCGAGCGCCTCCAGCACATCGCGAGCGAAATGACCGCGGTCTATCCGCCCTTCGAGGCCAGGCGTTTCCTGAAGCTGGCCCAATCCGGCCTGGCTGACCTCAGCGTCATGCAGCGCATGGCCCGGGTCAGCGAATGCCTGCACGCGGTGTTGTCGCTGGACTATGAAGCGTCGCTGGGGGTGCTGCGTGCCCTCGCCCCGCGCCTCAACAGCGGCTTCGTCAGCATGTGCCTGCCGCACTATGTCGCCAGCTACGGCGTCCATGCGTTCGATCAGTCGATGGACGCACTGAAGTACTTCACCGCCTTCGGCTCCTCGGAATTCGCAATCCGTCACTTTCTGCGCAGCGACCTCGAACGCTCACTCAAGTTGATGCACGACTGGTCACTGGACGACAACGAGCATGTGCGGCGCCTGGCCAGCGAAGGCTGTCGGCCACGCCTGCCCTGGTCATTCCGGCTGGAGCCCATCCAGACCGATCCGACACTGGCCGCGAACATCCTCGACAACCTCAAGGCCGACAACAGCCTGTACGTGCGCAAGTCCGTCGCCAACCACCTCAACGACATCACCAAGGATCACCCCGACTGGGTGCTGGACCTGATCGAAGGCTGGTCGCTGGACAACAGGCACACCGCATGGATCGCCAGACACGCCCTGCGTAGCCTGATCAAACAGGGCAACCGGCGGGCACTGGCGATCATCGGCGCGGGCGGCAAGCCTGAGGTCGAGATCGTTGATGTAAAAGTCGAACCGCCGGTGATTGGTCTGGGAGAAAAGATCACCCTGTCGTTTGCCGTCAAATCCACCGTTCAAAGCGGCCAACGCCTGGTGATCGACTACGCCATCGACTACGTCAAGGCCAACGGCAGCACCTCGGCGAAGGTATTCAAACTCAAGGCGCTGACGCTGCCGGGCAATGCCGTCGAAGCCGTCAGCCGTGGTCAGCAGATCAAGGAACTCACCACCCGCCGGCATTATGCGGGGCGCCACGCGGTGCATATCATGGTCAATGGTGAAAGGCTGGCCAGTACCGCATTCGAGATTGTTGCTTGAACCTCGGGATGGATATTGGATGTGCCGCCGCCATCGCGAGCAAGCTCGCTCCCACATTGGAATACGCCCCCCTGTAGGAGCGAGCCTGCTCGCGATGGCGCCAGTTCAGGCACCACCCAACAACAACCCCTGCTCCCGCTCACACAACTCCACCACATAATCCCACAACACCCGCAACCGCACCGATTTGTGCAACTCCCGGCGGGTACTGATCCAATAGCTGCGCTGGATGCTTTCGTCCGGCAGCAGCGGCACCAGGTCCGGGTCGGCACTGGCCATGTAGCACGGCAGCACGGCAATCCCCAGGCCTGAGCGGGCCGCCTGTTGCTGGGCGATCACGCTGGTGCTGTGAAACACCACCTGCGGATTGCGGCAGAAGCTGTTGAGGAACATCAGTTCCTGGCTGAACAGCAAATCATCGACGTAACCGATCCACGCATGGCGCCCCAGGTCCTCACGACTGCGCAACGGTGGCGAGCGGTCGAGGTAGTCCTGGCTGGCATACAACGCCAGGCGATAGTCGGTGAGCTTGCGGGTGACCAGCATGTCGGCGGACGGGCGCTCGAGGTGGATGCTGATTTCCGCCTCGCGGTTGAGGATGCTGACAAAACGTGGCACCGCCACCAGCTCCACTTCCAGCCCCGGATAGCGTTCGAACAAGCCGTTCATGCGGCTGGCGAGGAACATGATGCCCAGCCCTTCGGTCACCCCGACGCGGATCTTGCCCAGCGGCGCGCTGGATTGGGTGATTTCCTCCTGGGCCAGCAACGCCACGTTTTCCATCGCCTCGGCGTGTTTAAGCAATGCCTCGCCCGCCGGGGTCATCTCATATCCCTGGGCATGTTGAACGAACAACGCCGTGCCGAGGCTCTTTTCGATGGCCTCGATGTGCCGCGCCACGGTGGCATGGGTGGTGTTCAGGCGGCGGGCGGCCGTGAGCAAACGCCCGCTGCGCTGCAATTCGAGAAAAAACCGCAGGTCATTCCAGTCGAACATGAATCGTCCTTGTTCTTTGCCGTTCGGGATGCTGTTTAAAAACGCACAGCGGCTGCGCAAAAACTAACATTCTTTTGACGAAAGCTAACAACTAGGATGACAGACAACAAGAACAACAAAACGAGATCAGGGATGCAGACTTCTCTGGATGAATACGATTACATCGTGGTCGGGGCCGGGCCGGCCGGGTGTCTGCTGGCCAATCGACTGTCGGCCAACCCGCAACATCGTGTGTTGCTGCTCGAAGCCGGTGGCCGCGACAACTATGCGTGGATTCACATCCCCGTGGGTTACCTGTTCTGCATCGGCAACCCGCGCACCGACTGGTGCTTCAAGACCGAAGCGCAACCGGGCCTGCAAGGGCGCGCCCTGAGCTACCCGCGCGGCAAGGTGCTGGGTGGCTGCTCATCGATCAACGGCATGATCTACATGCGCGGCCAGGCTGCTGACTACGACCGCTGGGCCGCCGACGGCAACCCCGGCTGGAGCTGGCAAGACGTGTTGCCGCTGTTCAAACAGAGTGAAAACCACTTTGCCGGCGCCGCCGAATTTCACGGCGCCGCGGGCGAATGGCGAGTCGAACGCCAGCGCCTGTCCTGGCCGATTCTCGATGCGTTCCGCAGCGCCGCCGAACAAAGCGGCATCGCCAGCATCGATGACTTCAACCAGGGCGACAACGAAGGTTGCGGTTACTTCCAGGTCAATCAGAAGGCCGGCATCCGCTGGAACGCGTCCAAGGCCTTTCTCAAACCGGTGCGCCAGCGTCCCAATCTCACCGTACTGACCGGTGTCGAAGTCGACCGCGTGCGGCTGGACAATGGCCGCGCCTCGGCGGTCAGCGCCCGCTGGCAAGGCCAGGCGAAAACCTTCAAGGCATGCAAGGAAATCGTCCTCTGTGCCGGCTCGGTCGGTTCGCCCAGCATCCTGCAACGCTCCGGCATCGGCCCGCGTCCACTGCTGGAGCGGCTGGGCATAGGCGTCGCCCATGAGCTACCCGGCGTCGGTGGCAACCTGCAGGATCACCTGCAACTGCGGCTGATCTACAAGCTGGAAAATGCCCGCACCCTGAACCAGATTGCCGGCAGCCTGTGGGGCAAGCTGGGCATGGGCCTGCGCTACCTGTACGACCGCAGCGGCCCGCTGTCCATGGCGCCGAGCCAGTTGGGCGCCTTTGCCCGCTCGGGACCGGAGCAGACTTCAGCCAACCTCGAATACCATGTGCAACCACTGTCGCTGGAGCGCTTTGGCGAACCGTTGCACGCGTTCCCGGCGTTCACCGCATCGGTCTGCGATTTGCGTCCGCAAAGCCGTGGCCGGGTGGAAATCCGCTCCGCCGATCCGCAAGAAGCCCCGCTGATCCAACCCAATTACCTGAGCCATCCGGAAGACCTGCGGGTCGCCGCCGACGCCATTCGCCTGACCCGCCGTATCGTCGCCGCCCCGGCCCTGCGCGCCTTCAATCCAGTGGAATACCTGCCCGGCGACAGCCTGCAAAGCGAAGAACAACTGCACGAAGCCGCCGCGCGGATCGGCACCACGATCTTCCATCCGGTGGGTACCTGCCGCATGGGCAACGACGCCGACGCCGTGGTCGATGCGCAACTCAAGGTCCACGGCATCCCCGGCCTGCGCATTGCCGATGCCTCGATCATGCCGCGCATCACCTCGGGCAACACCTGCTCGCCGACACTGATGATTGCCGAGAAGGCTGCGCAGATGATCCTCAATCCATCAGTAAACACATCACCTGTGGGAGCGGGCTTGCCCGCGATGACGGTGTGACATTCAACATCATTGTTGATTGACCCACCGTCATCGCGAGCAAGCTCGCTCCCACAAGGACAGCTCTTGATTCACGGACATCAAGCATCACCCCTACAAGGAACACGCAACACCAGTGGAACAACAAAAACAATCACTGTGAGGGATACCGGTATGTCAGAGAACGTTCAAACCCTGGAAGCCGTGCGCAGCACGGGCACCAGCCAGGAAACCCAGAAAGTCATCTTCGCCTCGTCCCTCGGGACGGTCTTCGAGTGGTACGACTTTTTCCTCTATGGCGCCCTCGCGGCGGTGATCAGCAAGCAGTTTTTCGCCGGGGTCAACGACACCACGGCATTCATCTTCGCGCTGATGGCCTTCGCCGCCGGCTTCATCGTCCGGCCGTTCGGTGCGCTGGTATTCGGTCGGTTGGGGGACATGATCGGGCGCAAGTACACCTTCCTCGCCACCATCATTCTCATGGGCCTGGCAACGTTCTGCGTCGGATTGCTGCCGACCTACGCCAGTATCGGCATCGCTGCACCGATCATCCTGGTGGTGTTGCGCATGCTCCAGGGCCTGGCCCTGGGCGGTGAATACGGCGGCGCCGCGACCTATGTCGCCGAGCACGCGCCCATCGGCAAGCGTGGCTTCCACACCAGTTGGATTCAGTCCACCGCGACCCTGGGCCTGCTGCTCTCGCTGCTGGTGGTGCTGGGCTGCCGCTACTTCACCGGCGATCAGTTCGAAGTCTGGGGCTGGCGCATTCCGTTCCTGTTTTCCATCGTGCTACTGGGCATCTCGACCTGGATTCGCATGAGCCTGCACGAGTCGCCGGCCTTCGTGAAAATGAAAGAAGAAGGCAAGCTGTGTAAACAGCCGATTCGCGACTCCTTCGGCAAATGGGAAAACCTCAAGGTGGTGTTGATCGCCCTGTTCAGCATCAATGCCGGGCAAGCGGTGACCTTCTACGCCGCGCAATTCTATGTGCTGTTCTTCCTCACCCAGTTCCTGAAAATGGACCCGGCCGTGGCCAATGGTTTACTGATTGTCAGCGTGATCATTGGCGCCCCCTTCTTCATTTTCTTTGGCTGGCTGTCGGACAAGGTCGGGCGTAAACCGGTGCTGATGATCGGCCTGCTGCTGGCCACCGCGCTGTACTTCCCGATCTTCAAGACCCTGGCCCACTACGCCAACCCGGCCATCGACCAGGCCAGCCGCCAGGCACCGATCACCGTGATGGCCGACCCGGCCACCTGCACCTTCCAGTTCGACCCGGTGGGCAAGGCGAAATTCGATAGCCCGTGCGACAAGGTCAAGACCTTCCTCGTCAAACAGGGCTTGCCGTACAACAGTGCTGTCGCACCGGTCGGGAGCGGCGTGCAAGTCAGCATCGGTGACGTGAAGATCGACGGTTTCGACGAAGCCGCCCTGCGCGGTGCCGTGACCCTCGCCGGTTATCCGCAACAGGCAGACATGCAGCAAATCAACAAGCCGATGATCGTGGCACTGATCGTCGCGCTGATCATCATCTCCGCGATGTGCTACGGCCCGCTGGCGGCGTTGATGGTCGAACTGTTCCCGACCCGCATCCGCTACACCTCGATGTCCCTGCCCTACCACATCGGCAACGGCTGGTTCGGCGGCTTCCTGCCGACGGTGTCGTTTGCGCTGGTGGTGTACACCGGGGACATCTTCTACGGGCTGTGGTACCCGGTGGTGATCACCGGGGTGAGCCTGGTGGTGGGGATGATTTGCCTGCGTGAGACGCGCAACGTCGATCTCGACAAGAACTGAGGTTATGCATGTCGACGAGGGAGCTGGCTCCCTCGTCGCGGCGATCAGCCCCGATCAGACCTCGGCATCCAGCAACTCGAACTTCACTTGATCCGGGTAGAACGCCAGGTATCCGCGGATTTGCTCCACCGACACCTTGGGATCCTCGTAACTCCACACCGCGTTGGCGCCTTCATGCCCCGGCACCTGCAGGCTGAAATAGCTGGCATCGCCCTTGTACGGGCAATAGCTGGTGTGGTCGGTGCGGGCGAAATACTTCTCGTCGATGTCCTCTCGCGGCACGTAGTACACCGGCGGATAGTTGGCCTCCAGCAACACCAGGGCCCGCGCCGAGGCGGCCACCTGAATACCGTGAAATCTCACCAGCAGACAGCCGGGCTGCTCGGCGATGGTGATGACAGGACTAGGACCGGAGCTTTTCATGGAAAACGTTCCTCATGACGGTGATGGACCTGCAAATCGATTGTGGGAGCGTGGCTTGCCCGCGATGGGTTGCGCAGCAGCCCCAAAACCTGAAACCACGATTTATCAGGTATAACCCAAGTTTTACCCTCGCGACGGCTTCGCAGCCGAACGGAAGCGACACACAAAACTGTACATCCATACAGATAAAGATTGCTCCATTACCCATCAACCGCCATTCTGTGCACCTCTGACACATAGATCGACGATGGTGGTTATGCGGCTGTACCTCTGTGAAAAACCTTCCCAGGCCAAAGACATCGCGGCAGTCCTCGGCGCCCGGCGCCGGGGCGATGGCTGCTGGCTGGGAACGGACGTCACGGTGACCTGGTGCATTGGCCACCTGCTGGAAACCGCACCGCCGGATGCCTACGACGCCCGCTACAAGCGCTGGGTGCTGGCCGACCTGCCGATCATTCCCGAAAAATGGAAAATGACCGTCAAGCCGCGCACCGCCAGCCAGTACAAGGCGGTCAAGCGCCTGCTCGGCGAAGCGTCCGAACTGATCATTGCCACGGACGCCGACCGCGAGGGCGAGATGATCGCCCGGGAACTGGTGGAGCATTGCCGCTATCGCGGGCCGATCCGCCGCCTCTGGTTGTCGGCGCTGGACGATGCGTCCATCCGCAAGGCCCTCGCGGCCCTCAAACCGGGGAACGAAACCTTCAGCCTCTATCACTCGGCCCTGGGGCGTTCCCGGGCCGACTGGCTGATCGGCATGAACATGAGCCGACTGTTCACCCTGCTGGGGCGCCAATCCGGTTACCAAGGCGTGTTGCCGGTCGGCCGGGTGCAAACGCCGACGTTGCGCCTGGTGGTGGATCGCGATCGCAGCATCGCCGACTTTGTGCCCGTCCCCTATTGGGCCATCGATGTGCAACTGCTGCACAACGGCACCTCATTCACCGCGCAATGGCGCGCGGCATCCGACCTTTGCGACGATCAGGACCGCTGCCTGAATCAGGCGCTGGCACAACAGGCGGCGGCCGCCATGAGCGGTGCGGCCAGTGCGCGGGTGATCAAGCTGCGCACCGAACGGATGCGCGAAGTGGCCCCGCTGCCGTTCGACCTGGGCACCCTGCAGGAGGTCTGTTCAAAGAAGCTCGGCCTCGGCGCCCAGGAAACCCTCGACATCGCCCAGGCGCTGTACGAAACCCACAAGGTCATCACCTATCCGCGCAGTGATTGCGGCTACTTGCCCCTCAGCCAGCACAGCGAAGCACCGGCCATTCTGGCGGCGTTGCGCCAGGCGGATCCGGCGTTGAACGCCTTGCACGATCACCTTGATCCGCAACGGCGCTCACGGGCCTGGAACGATGCCAAGGTCAGCGCTCACCACGGCATCATCCCCACCGCTGCGGCAAAGAACCTCGACAAGCTGGCGGGCAAACAGCGTGCGGTCTACACGCTGATCCGCGCCCGGTATCTGGCGCAATTCCTGCCCAACCACGAATACGACCGCACCCAGGCCGACTTCGACTGCGCCGGCGAGGCTCTGCGCGCTGTCGGCAAGCAGATCATCGAGCCAGGCTGGAAACGCGCCCTGCCCGAAGCACTGGCTCCGGCCAAGGGGCGCGAAGCCCCGGCGCCGCAGACCCTGCCCAACCTGGCCGAAGGCATCGATTGCGCAGTGGCCGGCGTGCAACTCAAGGACCTCTGGACCCAGCCGCCGAAGCCGTTCACTGAAGGCGATCTGATCAAGGCGATGAAGAATGTCGCCAAACTGGTGGAGGACCCGCTGCTCAAGCAAAAGCTCAAGGACACCACCGGCATCGGCACCGAAGCGACTCGCGCGTCGATCATCCAGGGCCTGCTCGACCGTGGCTACCTGGTCAAGAACGGCAAGGCCCTGGCCGCGACGCCAGCCGCGTTCAGCCTGATCGATGCCGTGCCACGGGCCATCGCCGATCCGGGCACCACGGCGATCTGGGAACAGGCCCTGGACATGGTGCAAAGCGGGGAAATGAGCCTGGAAGAGTTCGTCACCAAACAGGCGGCGTGGATGAGCAAGCAGGTCAGTCGCTGCGCCGGGCTGAGCATGACCATCAGCGGCCCGCCGCCCACCGGTTCCGCCGCAGCCCCATGGAAGAAAAAACGCAAAGGCGCCCCGCGCAAACCAGCAAGCGGCACCAAGCGCAGGGCAAAGCCGGCAAGCAAGACTTAACCCTCGCCACAGGATACTCATCGCACGATCTATCCTTGTCTGACCGAGACAGGAGCCAACCCACATGTCCTCGATAGAACTGCACGCCGCCCAACGCGATGAACTGGAAACCATCGAGAACCTGATGCAGTTCTACACCTACGACTTCAGCGAATGGCTGCCGCTGAAACTGGGCGAATACGGTTTGTTCAACATCCTGCCCATGCCCGACTACTGGCGAAACCCGGCCACCCGGCCCTTCCTGATCAAGGTCGACGGTGAACTGGCCGGCTTCGTGTCCGTGGATAACCAGGTCCATCTACCCGGTGCCGACTACAACATCGGCTATCTGTTTGTCAGCCGACGCTTCCGTGGCCGGGGTGTCGCGCGATTTGTCGTTTCCACCCTCTTGAGCCGATTCCCCGGTCAATGGCAGATTTTCCACATCGAGGCGAACCAGCCGGCACGCCTGTTCTGGGCCGCCGTGATGCCGGGGCTCGACATTGGCGGATTCACCTTGCATCAGCAGGTGGTTGACCGCCATCCCTGTACTTTTTACCGCTTTGAGTGTCCGCCTTTGTCGTCCTGACCGACACGCCCTCGACTGCCCCGCTAATTCCTGACAGCATTGTCCGACAATATGTAGTGACCAAAAATAATCACTACAAAACCGTTGACGCCTCCGATTTGCCCTTGCATGATGCAGACGTCTCCCCGATCGGGAGTACAGGCAACACGTTTGAGCAAGCTCGTCTGACCGCCGAGCTGTTTTTCCCGGATACACGCTGCCCACAAGGCAGATTGAAGAAGCTGACCTGGCCTGAACGTCCAGTACAAGGGCGAGAAGTCTTGGCGAGCAATCCTCATGAAGCTTGTGGCCGACCCTGAAAACGTCGGCAGTGGCCTTAAGGTTTTCGCCGCTTCTCTTCGTTGTGACGCGATTGCGTAGCAGTTATTCAACACGACTACATGCAACAGACGCAGGACCCCGCCCGATAAGGCGGTCGAACGCTGACGTCCTGGTTTCGGTGCCAGGGATCAACTAACCGATGGGCTACCTGTATTAGCGAATCAACTTTGAAAGATCACCAATTGGTCAAGGGGCTTTATGATGAATCTGAACAATCAACCAACTATCGATGAACTGGCTCGTATCTTCGCTGCAAAGAAAGACAGCCACGACAACCATATTCTCTGGATCAGCAAGTGTGGCCAGGTTCATATCGACTGCCTGTCGCCGCACGCCCATGAAGCAGAGTTCGACCAGAACAACCAGAACCTGCTCGCCCGACTGAAGATGTACCGTCGCGGCCAGGGCTATGTCGGCAAGAAGGCCGCGGCCGACAAGGACTTCATCGGTAATGTTCTGCAAACCCTGAAACAGGCCTGGGCCTCGATGCAGAATCAGAACGAAGTTCGGGTGATTGACCGGTTCTACTAATTAAACAAGTCATTACTGACTGGTTAAAAACAAGGCCTGCTCCCAATTAGGAGCAGGCCTTTTTTATGCTTGAATAAAAACCAACTGTAGGAGCGAGCCTGCTCGCGAAGGCGGTGTGTCAGATATAACCATGCTAATTGATACACCGCCTTCGCGAGCAGGCTCGCTCCTACAAGGGTTTGCAGTGTTCAGGAAACACTCATCCCCAACACCAACTCCACAAACGCCACCGCCGCCGCACTGTGATAGTTGTTCTTGCGCCGAAGCAACGCGGCCCCACGCTCTGGCGCTGCGCCCTGCATGGACAATTTGCGCAACGCCCGATCCTGAGTAGCGATGGGTTCCGGCAGGATGGTGGCGATGGCGCACTGGCGGATGACTTCCAGCAGCGTGTTGACCGAATTCACTTCAATCACCACTTTCGGCCTGATGTGCGCCTGAGCGAAATACTCATCGATGCAGGTGCGGGTGATGTAGTCCGGGGTCAGCAGGGCAAACTCAAGCTGAGCCACCTCTTCAGCGGACAACGCGTCCTGATGTTCGTACAGCGGATGATCGCGCCCAACCATCAACCCCAGGGTTTCGGTAAAGGCCGGAATCGATTCGATGTCGGTGCTTCTCACCTGATCAAACGCAATCGCGATATCCAGCGAATCATCCGCCAGCCCCGCCTCGATCTCGTCCATCGAAAGCTCGAAAATCTCCAGATGGATGTTCGGGTAACGCGCCATGTAGTCGCGCACCAGCGGCCCTACCAGATAGGCCATGAAGGTCGGTGTCATGGCCAGGCGCAGGTTCCCGCGGGACAAATCCTTCACGTCGTGCAACGCACGCTTGCCCGCCTCCAGCTCCACCAGTACCCGCCGCGCGCATTCAATGTAAGCCTCGCCGGCATCGGTGGGTTTGACCGTGCGCGAGGTGCGGTCGAACAGACTCACGCCCAGGGATTCTTCCAGTTGGCGGATCTGCTGCGACAGGGTCGGCTGGGACACGTGCAGCATTTCGGCGGCGCGGGTGAAACCACCCTGTTCGGCCACCGCCAACAGATAACGTAAATGTCGAAGCAACATGGGATTCTCAATCTATAGGCAGTGCTTATAGCTTGCATTGTATATCGGTCTTGGACGCTATGGATTGATCGGCAGAAGATGGCCCCACACCCAAGCGGCACCCCTTCCGATAGGAGAATCACCATGCAACAGTCCCATGCCTACAACGACCCAAGCCTGGCCCTGACCACTTCTGTCCTTGATGCCAAGGCGCGCAAAAACCTGTCGTGGCAGGATCTGGCCGACGGCACAGGTTTGAGCCTGGCCTACGTCACCGCAGCCCTGCTCGGGCAACACCCGCTGCCGGAAAGCGCTGCCAAAGTGGTCGGCGACAAACTCGAACTGGACGCCGACGCCGTGGCCCAGCTACAGATCATCCCGCTGCGCGGCAGCCTCTCGGGTGTGCCAACCGACCCGACCATCTACCGTTTCTACGAAATGATCCAGATCTACGGCACCACCCTCAAAGCCCTGGTTCATGAGCAGTTCGGCGACGGCATCATCAGCGCGATCAATTTCAAGCTCGACATGAAGAAAGTCGAAGATCCGGAAGGCGGCTCCCGCGCCGTCATCACCCTCGACGGCAAGTTCCTGCCCCTGCGTCCCTTCTAAGTTGATACCGGCCCGCACGCCCCGTGCGGGCCGAACCCTGCTCATCCTTGAGGAAGCGATCATGAAAGCGCTCATCGACGGTTTTTTGAAGTTTCAGAAAGAAGCCTTTGCGCAACGCACCGACCTGTTCAAACACCTGGCCACCACCCAACATCCAGGCACGCTGTTCATCAGCTGTTCCGACAGCCGTGTCGTGCCGGAACTGCTGACCCAACAAGAACCCGGTGAACTGTTCGTGATCCGTAACGCCGGCAACATCGTGCCGTCCTACAGTCCGCATCCAGGTGGTGTATCGGCCACGGTCGAATACGCCGTCGCTGTGCTCGGCGTGACTGACATCGTGATCTGCGGCCATTCGGACTGCGGCGCCATGACGGCCGTGGCCAAGTGCACATGCATGGATCACCTGCCTGCCGTCAGCGGCTGGCTGCAACACGCCGAGTCGGCGAAAGTGATCAACGAAGGCCGGCCACATGCCAATGAAGCGGCCAAGGTCAGTTCGATGGTTCGGGAGAATGTCATCGCCCAACTGGCCAACATCCAGACACACCCGAGTGTGCGACTGGCCCAGGAAAAGGGCCTGTTGAACCTGCATGGCTGGGTGTACGACATCGAGACCGGTTCGATCGACGCACTGGATGCCGGCAGCCGGAGCTTCGTGTCGCTGGTCGAGCATCCGGGCACTTGCGCCGTATCGGCCAAGACGATCAAAGCCGCGTGATCAGAACCGCTGTTTGATCAAAAAAGTGACCGCCCTTGCAGCGGTCACTGGTTCCGTCAGCTCAGCGTTTGACGCCCAGATCGACCTGGGTCATGCGGCTGCGAATGGTGAACACGCCATCACCCGAGAGAATCGCACTGCGCGCAAACAGGCGCCCGCTCTCCCAGTTCGAAAGCCCCAGTTCCGGCTTGTTCAGCGCGTACTGGCCGTCGACCCAACGGGTGATGCCATTGCCGACAAAAGGCGCGTTGACCGCGTTGTAGAAACGCTCCTGGGCCTCGGCACTTTCACTGATCAAGGACACCGTGAATTGCGGGCTATAGCGATTGAACAAGGCAATGGCACCGTCCAGGTCGTCGACGATCTTCAGGCTGACTTCCGGGGTTTCTTCCCACTCCCATTCACGGCCCAATTGGTCTTCCGGCAACGGCTCGGCCTGTGCCTCAGTCTGATAGCCTTCGGCTCGGTACACCTGGACCGTTGCAGCCAGCCAGTCTTGCGGCAGGTGCGACTCGCTGCCTTCGACGATGTGCAGCTTGCAACCCTGCCCGCGTGCGGTGCCGGCCTGCTTGAGTGCGTCGAGGAACAGCGGCACCAGTTCAGCGGCACGGTCGCGGTGAATCAGGCAGACGTTCAGGGTGTTGCAGACCTTGCGGTCCAGGGAGTTGCGCACCACGGCGGCAAAACGCGGGGTGTCGGCATCGGCGTTGGCGATCAGCCACGCACCACCGGTGCCGTGCAGGCTGACCGCCGTGCCGGCCTGCTGTGCGATGCTGCCCAACTGGCTGACGGCGCGCCCCGAACCACGGGCCACTGCCAATGACAGGCGCCGGTCAGCGAACATCGCCCAACCGGCGGCGTGGTTGACACTTTCCACCAGCGACACCGCACCGGCCGGCAAGCCGGCGTCGCTCAGCGCAGGGTTCAGTGCGTGGGTGACGATCGCCTGGGCCGTGCCCAACGCATCACTGCCGATGCGCAGCACGGCGGTGTTGCCGGTGCGCAATACACCGGCCGCATCGGCAAACACATTCGGCCGGCCTTCGAAGACAAAGGCGACGATGCCCAGCGGCGAGACCACTTGCTCGACTTTCCAGCCATCGTGCTCGACGCAACTGATCACCTTGCCACGGCTGGCCGCTGCATCACGCCAGGCGCGCAGGCCGGCGATCATGTCGCGACGCATGCGCTCATCGGCCAGCAACCGGGTGGTCGAGCGACCGCGCGCCTTGGCCCGTTCGATGTCGGCCAGGTTGGCGGCCTCGATCAAGGCCCAGCACTCCGGGGTTTCCAGGCGTTGGGCAAACAGATCGAAGAAGGCGCTGATCGCTTGATCGGACACCGCCGACAGCGCGGTAAACGCCGCTTCGGCGCGCTCGATCGCGACGCTGGCCGCCTGCTGGTCCGCCACGGGGATCAGCAGCAACTCGCCACTGACCTGCTCCACCAGCAGGTGGTCACCGGGCTGGAAGCGTTGCGCCAGTTCGGGGCTGACGACAGTGACACGATTACCGGCGAAAGGGATGGGCGTGCCAGCGACTAGACGTTCGAGCGCAAGAGACATGAAACGGTTACACCATGCAATGGGCGGCCGAAAAATGTATAGCAATTTCCCTGTGGGAGCGAGCCTGCTCGCGAAGAGGCCATTCCATCCAACATCAATACCATCGTCGGATCGCCGCCCGAAGCAAGCTCGCTCCACAGGGGTAAGGGGTATGTGGTGACCGCTTACGTATCTCAGTGTATACAGCCCCGCCCCTGACACACCCCGCACTCAAAACCCTGCCACAACGACACACCGCAGATACACCCCATTGATGAAATACGCCTGTCGATTGGCCACGCCGGTCAAACGCTCAACTCACCGGGCACGCCGTTGCCCCGCCTCCCTGACCTGAAAGAGATCAACATCCATGAGCACCTCCATTTCTTCGGCCGTCAAAGGCCTGCACCTGACCCTCGACCGTGCCGGCGACTGGGTTGCGCCTTTGGCGCTGCGGGTGTTCCTCGCCTGGGAGTTCTTCGAGTCGGGCCTTGAGAAATTCAACGGCCAGAACTGGTTCACCGATATCCAGGAGCGCTTCCCGTTTCCGTTCGACCACCTTCCAGCAACGCTGAACTGGGAACTGTCGATGTGGGCCGAACTGATCTTTTCCATGACCTTGCTACTGGGCCTGGGCACGCGTTTTTCGGCGTTGAGCCTGATGGTGGTGACCCTCGTCGCAACCGCCGCCATCCATTGGCCCGCCGACTGGCACACCCTGAGCGAACTTGCCCAAGGGTATGCCATCAGCAACAAGGGTTATGGCAACTTCAAGCTGCCATTGATCTACCTGGTGGCCTTCACGCCGCTGTTGCTGTCGGGTGGCGGCAAGCTCAGTATCGATGCGCTGTTTACTCGTTTCTTCTGGCGTCGTTGAAACGAAACCTGCAACCCGGACAAACAAAAAGGGACTTCCATGAAGTCCCCTGTTTTTTTGCCTGAAACTAACGGGTCACTTCCTCCGCACCGGTCTCTTCGGCCAGCTTCGGATGCGCACTGCGTTCATGCACTTGGGATTGCGGGGTACGGTCGATCAGCAGGCTCAGCAATTCGGGGCGGCTGTAGTGACCGCGGGAATCCATCATGCGTTTGCGCTTGTCGATCAGGCCCATGTCGAGGTCGGCGATCACCTCGCCCTCACCCTCCTGCAACGAACCCAGCACCGTGCCATCCGGGCTGATGATCGCGGTATAACAACCGCCGGAGATCGGGCCGATGGTGCAACCGGTGTCGGCCATGATCTGCGCCTGTTGCTCGGGGTACAACCACGCCGTGGAATTGACCACGAAGCACGCTGCCTCCAGGGCATGCTGGCGAACACTGACTTCCATTTGCGAGGCGAACAGGGGACCTGCAAACGACCCCGGGTACATGGCCGCGTGGATCTGCTCGCCATCGGCCATCAAGGCATAACGGGCCAGCGGGTTGAAATGCTCCCAGCAGGCCAGTTGCCCGATGCGCCCTACCGCGCTGTCGACGGCCCGCAGTCCGGAACCGTCGCCCATACCCCAGATCATGCGTTCGTGGTAGGTCGGGGAAATCTTGCGGCGACGCTGGATCAGCGAGCCGTCGGCATCGAACAGCAACTGCGTGTTGTACAGCGAACCGCCATCGCGCTCATTGACGCCGATGGATACGACCATGCCGGCTTGCCTGGCTGCAGCGCCGATGGCATCGGTGGCGGCCGAAGGCACGGTGACAGCCTGGTCCAGCAGCTTGAGGTGTTCGGCGGCCATTTCGAACGGCGACTGCACGTAGGAAAAGTACGGGTAGTACGGCACGATGGTTTCCGGAAACACCGCGAATTGCACGCCCTGTTCGCCGAGTTCGAGAATCTTCTGCACCACTTTGTCGACAGTGCCTTCACGGCTGTAAAGAACAGGGCTGATTTGTACGGCGGCGGCTTTGACGAGGGTCATGGCGGTGATCTCATTGAGGGAAAAGTTTCAACGAGATCAAGATTACGATAATAATATAAAGTCACAAATGTCGCATACGCCACCTTTCAGGACATCAAGAATTCAACCCCGACTGGCGCGCTGAATCACCTGCGGCGGCTGCCCGAACGCACGAATGAATGCGCGACGCATACGTTCACGATCACCAAAACCCGTGTCCGTCGCCACCACATCGATGGAATGCCGTCCGGTTTCCATCATCAACCGGGCCGACTCGACCCGCAGGTTTTCGATGGCCTTGGCCGGAGACTGGCCGGTTTCGGCATGAAACACCCGGCTGAATTGCCGAGGACTGAGATTGGCCACGCTGGCCAGTTCCTCGACCGACAGCGCGGACTTGAGATTCTGCTTGGCGTAGTTCAGCGCTGCCTGTATCCGATCGGTCTTGGGGGCCAGTTCCAGCATCACCGAAAACTGCGACTGTCCGCCGGAACGCCGGTGGTACACCACCAATTGCCGCGCTACCTTGCGTGCAACGTCGGCCCCCAGATCCTTCTCCACCAGCGCCAACGCCAGGTCCACGCATGCGCTCATGCCCGCCGCGGTCCACAGGTGGCCATCGTTGATGAAGATCCGGTCTTCCTCGACCTTCACGTTCGGGTAGGCCTTGCGAAAGGCCGGCACATGCGCCCAATGGGTGGTCGCCCGCCGACCGTCGAGCAAACCGGCCTCCGCCAAGGCATTCGCCCCCGTGCAAATCGAGCCCAGGCGTCGGGTGCCGTGACTGGCGCGGCGCAAAAACTCCAGCATGCCCGGCGTGGTCGGGCGGATCAGGTTGTCGCCCAGGACCAGCAGCGTATCGAACGAGCGCTGGTCGAACGCTTCGGTCTTCACAGCAAAACCGGCGGACGTCTGCACCAGGCCACCCGGTTCGGACAGTAATGCAATGCGGTACAACGGCTCATCCATGGCGCTGTTGGCCAACTCGAAGGCGGCACACATGGCCAGGCCCAGAACCTGGAAACCGGGGTAAACAATGAGTCCGATCTGGTGCATGGCGATATGACCATAAACGCGGCATGCCTGATATTCAGGCCAGAATCTGCACTCTAACCCGAACGGCCCGCGCTGGACATCAGGGTGGAGCGCCTCGCGGATTGGCGGATGGCGACGGATAATAAAGCGGTTTCCATCTGACCGAGGATTTGAAGGATGCCACTGACTCTTTATTTCCACCCGCTCTCGTCGTTCTGCCACAAAGCGCTGATCGCGCTCTATGAACTGGACATCGCGTTTGAAAAAAGGCTCATCGACTTGGGCAACGAGGCCGACCGGGCCGAACTTCAAGCGCTGTGGCCGATCGGCAAGTTCCCGGTGCTTCACGATCACGCCCGGCAAAAGGCTGTGCCTGAATCGAGTGTGATCATTGAATATCTGGACCGGCTTCATCCCGGCCAGGCGCAGCTGATTCCGCACGATTGGGAGGCAGCCCTGGAAGTACGTCTGTGGGATCGCTTTTTCGACCTCCACATTCAGGTGCCAATGCAGAAGATCGTCGCTGACCGAATGAGCGCCGCCAACGGCGACCTGACCCGGGAACGCGCCGCGCTGATGACAGCGTACGGCATGCTTGAACGTCAGCTGGCCGCCAACACCTGGGCAGCCAGCCCGGCGTTCAGCATGGCCGATTGCGCCGCCGCCCCGGCGCTGTTCTATGCCAGCACCCTCGTGCCATTTCCCGACGATTACCAGCACTTGAGTGCTTATTTCGACAGGTTGGTCCAAAGGCCCTCGGTCAAGCGCGTGATCGACGAGGCAAGACCCTGGTTTTCCTGGTATCCGTTTGCCGAGGCCATCCCGGAGCGCTTTCGGTAGAGGTGGACAATGGGCGCAAAAACAGAAAAGCCGACGAATAATAACCGTCGGTCAAGTGTTATCTGATTGTGCAGGAAGAAAATGGCAGGGGCGGCTGGATTCGAACCAACGCATGGCAGGATCAAAACCTGCTGCCTTACCGCTTGGCGACGCCCCTGTATCTGTTGCGATGAGTGCCTGGCACTCGCTTTCTTGAGTGGCAACAAGAGCTGTTGCCTGCTTGCGCGAGAGGCTCTCTGAGGGCCTGTGCAAGAGTGGGCGCAAATTTACCAACCTTTGTCTCGTTTGGGAAGCCCCAATAAAACAATTTGTTTTTTAAAACAGACGCTTAGTGTTGAACCGCATCTTGGCGAGTGGTCGACACAGGTTCAGCCCGACCAGGTCTGCTACGCTTTTCCTTACTCGAATGGAATCGGGAATCGTTTGCGCAACACCCTTCCCCTTGCCATCTGAGGGCGCCAATGTGAAAGGCAAATTAATGACTCCCGCTGCAACCCTACTGGTGGTCGGGGCCGCGATCTATGGGTTGAACACCTGGGAACACATCCAGAGCCAGCGACAGGAAGCGGTCTGCAAGGCCGCCCGGGAGCATCTCAATCGGCTGGAAACCCAGACGCGGGCCTTGGCCTCCGGGTTGACGGTCGAAGCCTATGCCGAAGCTGAAAAAGCCGAGGCCGGCCAGTTGGTTTTAGCGCTCGATACCGCCAAAAATGCAGCCGAGGTCGATGCCGTCATCGACAAGCATGCTGCTGCCATCGAGGCGCAGATAACGGCCGAGGATGCAGAGGTCCAGTCCAAGGGCGAGCAACCCTTCCTCGGTCAGGAAATGAAAAAGCAGCGCATCCCCACCGACATCAAACAGGAATACAAACGAGCTGAAAAAGCCGTCGCCGAAACCTGCGAATAGTGTCGACCGCCAGCTCCAGAATTGTCGCCAGCGTCTAGACTTCAGCAAAAGCAGGTTGCAACCAGACCCCGCGTTTATAACAAAGATCCTGTAAAAAACGAGGGGGTCTCGACCTTGAAAATATCAACCCTCTGTGCCATCGCGAGTCTGCTGGTGTCGGTCGCGGTGTCTGCCAACGGCGTCATTCCTGTCCTCGAAATGGACTTCACACGGTCTGCGATGGAGACCCTGAAAAACATCGGTATCGACGACGCGTGCATCATCGGCGCTTCGAGCCCCGCTGCGTTCACCTACTGCCGGGAAGGATCGATGACGCTCTGGAAGTATCAGGCACTGGACCTGGAACAAATGGCAGCGATACACAGTGATGCACAGCGGCCCACAACGGCTTACCAGCCCATTTCTGTCCTGGAGTTCGAGAGCGCGGTCTGTGAACAGGAGATGAGAGTATCGGCCGCTAGAAAGCCGGCAACAATACGATGGCTGATCCTCGGCCTGATGGCTGTTTCGCTGCTGATAGGATTGGGCTACACCTGTCTGGCCATTCTGCAGCGCCGCCATGACGCTATCGCATACTCGCAACCCCATGAGCAAGGGTCGGGCGAATTTCAGGCAACCGCACAAACAAAAGCCCTGGCAGCGTTTGGTCTCGCCGCTGCCGTGGCATTCGTTTACTTCAAATACGCAGGGTATTGAACAACTGGTGAGCGCGCCGTTGCGGCGCACTCACCTGTCACTCAGTGCGGCGCGCGCGGGATGGTCTTGAGCAGGTCTTCGGGGCTGATGTGACCGACCACGCTGCCCGGTTGCGGCAGGTTGAGGATGTGGCCCTTCATCTTGCCGATGATGTGCATTTCACAAGGCTTGCAGTCGAACTTCAGCGTCAGTACTTCGTCGCCGTGGATCAGTTGCATCGGTGCAACCTTGGTGCGCACGCCAGTCACGCCCTTGGCCTGTTTCGGGCACAGGTTGAAGGAGAAACGCAGGCAGTGCTTGGTGATCATCACCGGCACTTCGCCGGTTTCCTCGTGGGCCTCGTAGGCCGCGTCGATCAGCTTGACGCCATGACGGTGATAAAAGTCGCGAGCTTTCTGGTTGTAGACGTTGGCCAGGAACGACAGGTGCGACTCCGGGTACACCGGCGGCGGGCTGGTTTCGGCTTTACGGCTGCCACGCGGGTGGGCGGCGATCCGCGCTTCGGTCAGGGCTTCAATCACTTCACGGCGCAAGGCCTTGAGCTGCGAGTTCGGAATGAAGTACGCCTGCGGCGCGTCCAGCTTGATGTCGATGGCGTGGTACTGCGTGGTGCCCAGTTGGCCGAGCAGATCCTGCAATTGCTCCAGCGCCTGCTCCGGCTTGTTGGCGGCGCCGAACGGGCCATCCAGGGTGACGCTGGCGCTGATGCCTTCTTCGCTGGTAGCGGTCAACTCCAGCTGGTCTTCACGCAGGCGAGCGACCCAGCTCAGGGCGATGCGACGCTCGGCGGAGGTCTTTTGCAGCGCCTGTTGCCAGTTGTGATCAAGATTGCGATTCAGCGGATGGTTGGGGCGCAGCTTGTACATCCCCTCCGGCATCTCATTGGGCTCGACGCGATAGCGATAACGCTTCTCGCCGTCCTCCTCGAATTCGCCTTTGGGTTCGGCGATGTTGGCGCGAAAACCCACCACTTCACGCTTGACCAGCACGTTGAGGCCGTCGCCGTTGGACAGCGGCTCGTGCGTCACGACCTGCATGTCACGCTTGGCGACTTTCTCGACCACGCCCACTGGCAGACCGGTGAAGGTCGGCGAGTCAAAGGCGCCGATATCGATCTTGCGGTCAGTGACGAAGTAATCGGTGCTGCCACGGTGGAAGGTTTTTTCCGGGTCGGGCAGGAAGAAGTGCGCGGTGCGGCCGCTGGAGGCGCGGGCCAGGTCCGGACGGTCTTCGAGCACGGCGTCGAGGCGCTGGCGGTAGTAGGCAGTGATGTTTTTCACATAGCCCATGTCCTTGTAGCGGCCCTCGATCTTGAACGAACGCACGCCGGCCTCGACCAGGGCGCGGATGTTGGCGCTCTGGTTGTTGTCCTTCATCGACAGCAGGTGCTTTTCGTAGGCGATCACGCCACCCTTTTCGTCCTTGAGGGTGTACGGCAGACGGCAGGCTTGCGAGCAGTCGCCACGGTTGGCGCTACGCCCGGTCTGGGCGTGGGAAATATTGCACTGACCGGAAAACGCCACGCACAACGCGCCATGGATAAAGAACTCGATGGCCGCGTCGGTTTCGTCGGCGATGGCGCGGATCTCCTGGAGATTCAGCTCGCGGGCCAACACCAGTTGCGAGAAACCGGCCTGATCGAGGAACTTCGCCCGCTCCAGGGTGCGGATGTCAGTCTGGGTACTGGCGTGCAGTTCGATCGGCGGGATGTCCAGCTCCATCACCCCCAGGTCCTGGACGATCAGCGCATCGACGCCGGCGTCGTACAACTGGTGGATCAGCTGGCGGGCCGGCTCCAGTTCGTTGTCGTGCAGGATCGTGTTGATGGTGGTGAACACCCGGGCGTGGTAACGACGGGCGAATTCCACCAATTGGGCGATATCGCTCACTTCGTTGCAGGCGTTGTGGCGGGCGCCGAAGCTCGGGCCACCGATGTACACGGCATCGGCACCATGCAGGATGGCCTCGCGGGCGATGCTCACATCGCGGGCAGGGCTGAGCAATTCCAGGTGATGTTTGGGCAAAGACATAGTTTTTTTAGTCGGGCTTGTCACGGTCGAGGCGTGCATTGTAGCGGCGAAACGCCGGACCGGCACCCGTATGCTGTCGGGTGGCGTTTCGGGCAAGCCTGGCGTGCCTCAACCCCTGTGGGAGCGAGCTTGCTCGCGATAGCGGCAGGACATCCAGAATTGATGTCGACTGACACGCCGCCATCGCGAGCAAGCTCGCTCCCACATTTTGATCGGCGTCGGCCACAAATTCAGCCCATGCCCCGGGTTTTTGTGTCGCTGCGGTCAGGCCTTGGCCGCCATCGCGGTCACTTCCACGCGCATGCCTTCCACCGCCAACGAGGCAACCCCGACAGCGGCGCGCACCGGCCATGGCTTGGCGAAGTAGCGCTTGTAGACCTCGTTGAACGCGGCGCGGTCGGCCATGTCGGTGAGGTAGATGGTCAGGTGCATCACGCGGTCCATGGAACTGCCGGCACGCTCCAGCGCGACCTTCAGCGCTTGCAGGGTGCATTCGCTTTGCAGGGTGATGTCGCCCAGCTCCAGGCTGCCGTCGGCGCGGGTCGGGATCTGGGTGGAGACCAGCACACCGCCGAAACCGACGACGTCGGAGGAAATCGAATCGGCATCGGGATCGGGGGTAAAGGTCAGGTCGTGGTTTGCCATTGCAGGTTCTCTTGCTTGAAAGGGTAAGGCGAGCGCCTTTTGCGCGGCCAGTTTACAGGGCGATCCCTGGCGCGTCGCTAATCCAGGCCGGACGGCTGCTCGTGGCCGGTGGCCTGGCGGTACTGGCGTGGGGTTAAGCGTCCATCACTTGAAAAAATCACTCGGCGTCTTGCCGAATTGCTTCTTGAACATGGTCGTGAACGCGCTCGGGCTGTCGTATCCCAGCTCTCCGGCAATGTCGATGATCTTCTCGCCGACGGCGATCCGCTCCAGCGCCAGCAGCAGTCGCGCTTGCTGGCGCCATTGGCCGAAGGTCATGCCGGTTTCCTTGCGCAACCGTCGCTGGATGGTTTTTGCATCGAGGCTCAACCGCGCGCTCCAGTCCGACAACGTCGAGCCATCCCCGGGATTGCGCTGCAACGCGGTGCAGATCAGGTTGATCCGCGGATCGGTGGGCTGCGGCAGGTTCAACGGCAAGGTCGGCAGGATCGTCAGTTCATCCAGAATCAGCCGCAGCACCCGGGCTTCCCGCGAGTCCGGATCGCAGTTGAAATCGAAATCGACCGAGACCTTGATCAGCTCACTCAACAATGCGGACACACTCACGGCCCGGGTTTCAGTGGGCAGATCCAGGTTCACGTCGGGGTGCACGAACACGCTGCGCATCTTGATCGGCCCCACACAACGAATCGAGTGCACTTCTGCGCTCGGCATCCAGATGCCGCGGCTCGGTGGCACCGTCCATTGGCTCGTTGCCGTGTGCACCACCATCACGCCTTCGATGGCATAGATCAGTTGATGCTTTTCATGGGAGTGCGGCGCGATGATCCAGTTTTCCGGGTAGTCGGTCGCACTGCTGCGAACTCTCCAGCCGCCCTGGTCGATCTCCGCAAGAAATGCCTGCAATGGTTTGATCATGATGCCCTTTTTACGATAGCCCATGCCCGAGTTGCGCGAGACGGGCGCCTTCAGGGCCCATAGGATAACGCCGAACCCTGAAATAGGCTGCGCCTTGCCTGCGCAGTTCGCGTTTTTATCCGGAAACTCGCCTATGTCGACCACTACCCTCAGCTCACCCTCGCCCACCGTCTCGGTTGCAAGCCAGGCCAGCCCGCTGGTCATGCGCGTCATCGGCGCTTGCGCCCTGGCGCACCTGATCAACGACTTGATCCAGGCCGTGCTGCCGTCGATCTACCCGATGCTCAAGACCACCTATGGCCTGAGTTTCACCCAGGTCGGCCTGATCACCCTGACCTTCCAGCTCACCGCTTCACTGCTGCAACCCTGGATCGGTTTCTACACCGACCGTCACCCCAAGCCGTGGCTGTTGCCGGCCGGCATGGTCTGCACCCTGATCGGTATTCTGATGCTGTCGATGGTCGGCAGCTTCCCGGCCATTCTGGTGGCCTCGGCGCTGGTGGGCGTCGGTTCGTCGACCTTTCACCCTGAAACCTCACGGGTAGCACGGCTGGCCTCGGGTGGTCGCTACGGCCTGGCACAGTCAACCTTCCAGGTCGGTGGCAACGCCGGCAGCGCCTTCGGCCCATTGCTGGCCGCCGCGATCATCATTCCCTACGGCCAGGGCAACGTCGCCTGGTTCGGCCTGTTCGCGGTGTTCGCCATCCTCGTGCAGTACGGCCTGAGCCGCTGGTACCGCAATCACCTGAGCCTGTTCAAGCTCAAGCAAGGCAGCAAGGCCACCCACGGCCTGTCCAAGCGGCGAGTGACCTTCGCCCTGGTGGTGCTGGCGCTGCTGGTGTTCTCCAAATACTTCTACATGGCCAGCTTCACCAGTTACTTCACCTTCTACCTGATCGAGAAATTCGACCTGTCGGTGGCCAGTTCGCAGCTGTACCTGTTCCTGTTCCTCGGTGCCGTCGCGGCAGGCACGTTCTTTGGCGGCCCGATCGGCGACCGGATCGGCCGCAAGCAGGTGATCTGGTTCTCGATCCTCGGCGCCGCGCCCTTCACCCTCGCCCTGCCCTACGTCGACCTGTTCTGGACGGGCGTGTTGAGCATGATCATCGGCTTCATCCTCGCCTCGGCGTTCTCGGCCATCGTGGTCTTCGCCCAGGAACTGGTGCCCGGCAACGTCGGCATGATCGCCGGGGTGTTCTTCGGCCTGATGTTCGGTTTTGGCGGCATTGGCGCCGCGCTGCTGGGGCATCTGGCGGATATCCATGGCATCGAGTACGTCTACACGCTGTGTTCGTTCCTGCCGCTTTTGGGAATTCTGACCATACTGTTGCCGTCTACCAGACAACGCCCGTCGGGTGCGTGAATGGCCAATGGGGTGTTCTGCTGAAAAGGAGAGCACCCTCCAGGTTTGCGGCCCAGCCATCAGGAGGATCAGCCCATGAAAATCGTAGTCACCAGCGTGTTTGTCGATGATCAGGCCAAGGCGCTTGCCTTCTACCGGGATGTGCTCGGTTTTGAACTCAAGCACGATATCCCCATGGGCGAACATCGCTGGCTGACGCTGACATCCCCCGGCGATCCCGATGGCGTCGAGTTGCTGCTGGAGCCCAATGCCCACACCGCAGCAAAAACGTACCAGAGCGCGATCAAGCAGGACGGCATACCCTGCACGTTTTTCGGCGTCGAAGACGTGCAAGCCGAATATGCCCGGCTCAGCGCCGCCGGCGTTCAATTCACCCGTCCGCCGACAGTGATGGGACCGGTCACCCTCGCGGTACTGGACGACACCTGCGGCAATCTCATCCAGATCGTCCAGCACCACTCAACCGCCTGATCATTTCTGCTACCCGCCCTGTAGCACTCGGTAACACCCGGCCCCAGTGCGGTGCGTCTTTTAAACGCCTTGCCGTCCGCCACCCCGTTCCACACGGGGCCACCTGCCATGGCGTACTTTGTGCCTCCAAAGGCCATCTTCCGCTGCCTGTAGCCGCCATGCGCCCCAAGGAACTGAAACGCTGGACCACCGGAGTCGCCCACCTGCTCGACCTGCCTGCCGGGCATGCGCGGCTGTCGGGGTTGAGCCACTGGATCCGGCAAATCTGCCCGGTCGATCACTTCGTGTTGTTTGTCTACGAAAGGCGCCCGGCCTCAGGCTGCAAGCCTGATACCCGTTGGTATACGCGTATCCCTGTGGGAGCGAGCTTGCTCGCGATGACGGCCATACATTMAACATCCATGTGTCTGACACACCGCCATCGCGAGCAAGCTCGCTCCCACAGGTCTGTCGGTGATCTGGAGGTTGTGGTCAGGGCGGATCAAGCCGATCCAGCGCCCGGTTCACCGCCAGTCCCCCCAACATGATMACCTGCGCAATCCCCAGCAGTGCATTGCGGCTCGTCCCCTCCAGATGATCCACCAGATCGTTGGCCATGACGTTGGCTGAGGCCAGCGATTCACAGGCGTGCACCAGCAGGGTTTCAGTGTTGAGCCCAGGATTGACGATGAACATCGTGCTGGGCTTGCGCGGCGTCGCCATGATGTGGGTGCCGGGGTTGAGCGCGCGCTCGGCGGCCTCGTTGAGTTTGTTTGAATCAAGACTTTCGCACGGAGATGCCGGATCAGTGTCCGGGGGGATCGGGTGTGACTTTGAACATAGTGAAACTCCTCGCATCGTAAAAAGGAGCCATCACTCTCAAGCTACCAAACGTAGGGTGGTGGCCATACGCAGGTTGGTAGACCGGGATGCAAGGAGACCGGCGCGCCCGAAGGCACCCTGTGCATGGCCACCATAATGCAGAGTAGAAAAACGCTGCAGATGATGACGCTTTGCACCTCACATAGCCGGGCTACCAAACCCGATCACTGTTGCTTTCCAGTGACCGGCCAACGATAAAACCCAGCCCCAAGGCGCACAAGCCGGCGGATTCTGGCGCACCTGCAGGCAACGACGCAAGGTGTTGTAGCTTTCATGAAGTAACGCTGACAGCGATTAAACACGCATGTTTAAACCATGCTGAATGACTGGATTCAAGCGACCTGCCAGCGTTGAAATCTTGTCATGCCGCTATCGCGAGCAAGCTCGCTCCCACATTTGTATTGCGGTGTGGCGCAACTTTTTGTGCAACACCCGGTGCCCGGTAGGCTTGTGACAACGGGTTAACAACGCGTAACTTGAATGACCCGCCCTTCAAGACACGCCGGAGTTGATCCATGCGCATCGCCTTGCTGTCCGACATGCACCTGTCCGTCAACACGATCCCCTTTCCCGCCGTGGATGCCGATATTGTCGTGCTCGCCGGGGACATCGCCCGGCCGGCCAAGGCCATCGAGTGGGCCAGCGCGTGCCCGGTTCCTCTGTTGTATGTGGCGGGCAATCACGAGTTTTATGGCAGTGACCTGGTCTCCACCTACGAGCAGATGAACAGCCTGGCGCAAGGTACACAGATCCACATTCTGGAACGTTCGGAGTACGTCCAAGACGGCGTGCGCTTTCTCGGTTGCACGCTGTGGTCTGACTATCGTCTGCTCGATAGCCCGGAGGATCGGGCGCTGGGCATCGATCTGGCGACCCACCTGATCCGTGACTTCAGCCACATCAAGATCGCCCCCGATTTCCCTGACCCGTTCACGCCGGCCATTTCCCAACTGGTGTTTCTGCAGACGGTCGCCTGGCTGGAAGACTGCTTCACCCGCGACAGCAGCACACCCACGGTGGTGGTCTCGCATTTCGCCCCGACGCGGTCGAGCATCAGCCCGACCTTTGCCGGTTCGCCGATCAACTCAAGCTTTGTCTCGGACCTCGAAGCGCGGATCAAAGACTGGCAGCCGGCACTGTGGCTGCATGGCCACACCCATGGCAGCTTCGATTATCGGGTGGGCAATACCCGCGTGGTCTGCAACCCCCGGGGCTATGCCAAAAATGGCATCAATGAAAATCCTGATTTCGATGAGGCCTTGGTGATCGATCTGGAGTTCTGAGGTAACGCTCAGATCAACAGCTCCAGCGCATCGAACAGTTCGACATTCTCCGAAAGCCTCGGGCGCCCCTACCCCACGTCTGGCGCGAAACGTTGCGCGTACTCCCTGGGACTCACGCCAAGGCGCCGGACGAAAACCTTCCTCAGTACGTCAATGCTGTGATAACCGCATCGGCGTGCGACCTCCTCCATCGACCGCCCACCCAGTTCGAGCTCCCGGCACGCGGCTTCCAGCCGAACGTCTTCAACGTATTTGGCCGGGGTGGTCTGCAACTCGCGCTGAAAGATCCGGATCAAGGTTCTGACGCTGGTAGCGAAGCGGTCTGCGAGGATTTCCACGGTCAGCTGTGAACTCAGGTGCTCACTGATCCAGTGGCACAGTTCATCCAGATTTGAACCGGGCACCTGCTGCGATTGCAGGGCGACACTGAACTGCGCCTGCCCACCGGGACGGCGCAGGAACAACACCAGGTTTTTCGCGATGTCCAGCGCAACGTCATCCCCCAGGTCTTCGCTGACCAGCGCCAAGGCAAGGTCGATGCCCGCCGAGATACCGGCCGAGGTATAGACGTTGTCGTCCTTGATCCAGATCGGATTCGGATCGACCTGCACCTTGGGATAACGCTCGGCAAGATCGCGTGCCATGCGCCAGTGAGTCGTCGCCCGGCGCCCGTCCAGCAGCCCTGCGTCCGCCAAGGCAAACGCGCCGACACAGATCGAGCACACCCGTCGCACGCTTTCGGACCTCGTGCGAATCCATTCGATGGCCGCCCCGTCCAGCTGATCGATTGCTTGCCAGCCTGTCGCCACGATCAGCGTGTCAATTGCCTTGTCGGCATGCCGCTCGTGCTCGAGGGTCGTGTGCGCCATGAGCCCGATGCCGGTGCTGCTGGCCATTTGCGGGTCGACGCCCGCGCAGACCAGTTCAAGCACATAGGGCGCGAAGGCTCCGTCGTGCAGAGTGTTCGCCAGGGAAAACACCTCGGCCGGGCCGATGACGTCGAGCCCGTCGACGGGTGGCAACCCCAGAATCACCACGCGTTTTGGCATGCGGCCCCTCAATGAATGGCCAGGTTTCGTCTTGTTCATCACGGCGGGCTCCTGCTCGTTCAAGACGTCAATATTGGCACAAATCATCCGTAAATAGTCAATTGCGCCACACCGCGCATCCCTAGAGTGAATGGCAAGCCAAGTTCATTCCCGGGAGGCAACATGAATACACCCATTAGCATCGGCGGCTTCAGCGCTCCAGACTCCGAGCTAGCCCGCAGAGCCGCATCGCTCGTGGAGCGCGTCCACTCCAGGGCGCTTTTGCATCATGTGCACCGGACATGGTGGTTTGCCGAATTCCTCGGCCAGCGCCGGGGTTTTCAGTACGACCGGGAAGCGGTCTACCTCGCCGCACTGCTGCACGATCTGGGGCTGACGCCCGAGTTTGCCGCCGACCAGCGCTTTGAAGTCGATGGCGCCGATGCCGCCCGTCGTTTTCTCCTGGCGAACGGTTATGCGCAGGCGAAAGCTGAACAGGTCTGGGATGCGATTGCCCTGCACTCCAGCGCCGGCATCGCCGACCGCAAACAGCCGGAAATCGCCCTGATCCATATGGGCGCCCACGTCGATGTCATGGGCCTGCACCTGGATGAAATCACCCCGTCGCTGGTCGACGACACGCTCGCGCTCTACCCCCGCATCGGCATGAAAGCGGCCTTTACCCAGGCCATTGCCGGAGTGGCCAGGAACAAACCCCATACGGCCATTGGCACCGGGCTCGCCGATGTCGGGCGCCGCCATGTCCATGGCTTCGATTGCCCGAATGTCTGCGACCTGATCGACAACGCACCCTTCGACAGCTGATCCACTTCCCGTTTATTACAGAGAGAGAACCCATCATGCAGCCACGCAAATACCTCATCACTGGAGCAACCGGTAAAACCGGCGTCTACACCGTCCGTCATTTGCTCAATGAAGGCCATGCGGTGCGGGCCTTCGTGCATCATCTGGACGAGCGCAGTGCCGCCTTGCAAAGCGAGGGCRCCGAAATTTTCGTTGGCGACCTGCTCGAGCACGACGACATCCTGCGCGCCATGGAGGGCGTGACCGGCGCGTACCTGTGTTACCCGGTTCGTCCCGGCTACATTCAGGCGACTGCCTACTTTGCCGATGCCGCACGGCGCGCAGGCGTCGAGGTGGTGGTGGAGATGTCGCAGATTTCCGCCCGCGAAGACTCTCTGAGCCATGCCGCCCGCGACCACTGGATCGCCGAACGCGTACTCGACTGGTCGGGCGTGCCGGTGGTGCACATTCGCCCGACGTTCTTTTCCGAATGGCTGATTTTTCCGTGGGTGCTGGATCAGATCGTCAAGGAAAACAAGATAACGCTGCCGTACGGTAACGGGCGGCACGCACCGATTGCCGCCGAAGATCAGGCCCGCCTGATCGCCAGGCTACTGACCCAGCCTTCCGGCCATATCGGCAAGACCTACCCGCTGTACGGTCCCGTCGAATTGAGCCATCAGCAAATTGCCGAGCAAATCAGCGCCATCGTCGGCCGCACCATCACCTACAGTCCGTCGACGCTGGACGAGTATCGCCAGCACCTGCAGACCTACGATCTGCCGGAATTTGTCATCCAGCACTTCCTGGCGGTGGCCGTCGATTACCAGAACGGGATCTTTTCCGGAGTGGACGGCGTGATCGGGCAAGTAACCGGTCAAGCGCCGCAAACGGTGGCTGACTTCGTAGGGGCCAATCGCCAATTGTTCGAACAGTGACAGTGGGTGTATGCGTCGGGTGTTCAAGCATCAACGCTCGCGCCCGATGCAACGCCGGCAACCCGCTACACTTTCCTCGCTCCGCCGCTGCACTCCAGCGGCTCAAACCCCTGACTTCTGATCTGGAGGTATCCCATGAGCGACAGCAGCGAACTCACCACCTTTACCGGCTGGGCCGCCACGGCAGCGGGCGCGCCACTGGAACCCTTCAGCTACGATCCCGGCCCGCTGGGAAGCGATGAGGTGGAAGTCGCCGTGGAATATTGCGGCGTCTGCCACTCCGACCAGTCGTTGATCGACAACGACTGGGGCATCAGCAGCTACCCCTTTATTCCCGGTCACGAGGTGGTCGGCCGTATCGTGCGGGTGGGCGACCAGGTTCGCGGCCTGGAACTGGGCCAACGAGTGGGCATCGGTTGGTACAAGGGCAGCTGCATGCATTGCACGTCGTGCATCGAAGGCTCGCATAACCTGTGTCGCACCGTGCAACCGACCATCATCGGCAGCAACGGCGGCTTTGCCGACCGCATTCGCGCGCACTGGGCCTGGGCCCTGCCGATCCCGGCCGGGCTCGACCCGGCGATGGCCGGGCCGTTGTTCTGTGCCGGTTCGACCGTGTTCAACCCGCTGGTGGAATTCGGCATCAAGCCCACTGACCGGGTTGGCGTAGTGGGCATTGGCGGCCTCGGTCACCTGGCGCTGCGCTTCCTCAACGCCTGGGGCTGCGAAGTCACGGCGTTCACCTCATCGCTGAGCAAGCAGGACGAAGCCAGGCGCCTGGGTGCGCACAAGGTGGTCGCCTCGACCGACACCGATGCGCTCAATGCCATTGCCGGTACCCTGGATTTTCTCCTGGTCACCGCCAACGCCAACCTCGACTGGACGGCCATGCTCGCCACCTTGCGCGGCAAGGGTCGCCTGCACTTTGTCGGCGTCGTGCCCGACGCCATCCCGGTGCACGTGTTCAACCTGATTCCCCAGCAAAAAGTCTTGTCCGCCTCACCGGTCGGCTCACCGGCCAACACCGCGATGATGCTGGAGTTCTGCGCCCGCCATCAGATCCTGCCGCAGGTCGAGATGTTTCCCATGAGCCGGATCAACGAAGCCATCGATCATTTGCGCAGTGGCAAGGCGCGCTACCGCGTGGTGCTGGATGCCAGTCAGTGACAGGCGACGAACGAAGAGAAAGGGCCGTTTATTCAAACGGCCCTTTTTTTGCTCTCAGGGATTGGCCACCTGCGCCGGTAGCGCTGGCATATGCGGGTCGCTCCAGGTAAACCGATAGGCTTTGCCAGCCTCTTGCGGCAGGCATTTGCCGTTGTCGGCATCCGCCCCCACGATCGACCAGTTCGCCCGGGAGTTTTCGCCCAGTTCACGGGCCGCTTCGGGTTTGAAGCACTGGTTCAGTACGTCATCCGGCACCAGAGCGTAGGCCTTGGGGTGTTCGCGCAGGTACTGCGCAGCCTTCTCGATGGAGGAGTAGTCCATGCCAAAATGCACGATCGGCTGACGGGCGAACAACCAGTGCCCTTCCTCCCAGTTGACCAGCACCAGATCGGCGCCTTGGGTCATGGTCGCAGCCTGCGCCATGAGCACCTGATCAATGTTGGTGCCTTCCTTGAGCGGTTCGATGAAACCACGGGCGAACCACAGCACGAACCAGGTCGCCACCAGCGCCGGGAACACCCGACGCAAACGCGGGTGCCTTTTGAACCAGCGCTTGAGCAGCCACGGGATCAACGGTGCGGCAACCAGTACCAGCCCAGGCAGCGCCGGGTAGATGTACAGCTTGCGTTTGCCGCTGCTGATGCAGAAAAACAGCACCACCAATACCACCCAACCGAGCACTACCAGGACCCGGCCATCACGTTTTTGCAACTGCCTGCGCCAGGCGGGGACCAGCCATGGCAGCACCAGCACCAGCGGTAGCCAGTACTGCGGAATCACATTGGTGAAGAAGTACCAGAACGGTTCGCGGTGATGCCACGCGGCGGCATAACGGCCCGCGGTCTGGTGCAGGAGGATCTCCCGCGCATAGGCAATTTCGTCAGCGCTGCCATTGACGATGATGGACAAGGCCAATGGCAACAGCCAGATCGCAATCGCTGCCAGCATCACCACCAACCCCAGCAACCACTTGCGCGCCTCGCCGGGCATGGCCACCACACCGTGCCAGTCTTTACGCACCGCATAGGCGTACGGAATCAGCAACAGCGCCGGCAGGAAACCCACGCCCTTGGTGATCACGCCAATGCCCATGGCCGCGCAGCCCGCGTAGAACCAGCGCCACGCAGGGCCGAGCAACAGGTGCCGCGCCAGACCGTAGAGGCCCAGGGAGGTGAACAGAATCAACAAGCTGTCGATCTGGCCGGTGCGCAGGATGCTGTAGGTCTGGTACGTCGCCAGGTACAACAGCGCGGCGTTGCGCCCGGTGCGCTGGGTCCATAAGCGACGACCCAGGTCATAGACCATCGCCGTGACCGTCACGGCCGAAAACAGCCCCGGGATATAAAGGGCGATGTTCGGCTTGCCGGTCAGCCAGGTGAAGAACGCCACCGTCCACATGAAAATCGGCGGCTTGTCGCCGTAGATCTCGGCGGCCCGGTGCGGGATCAGCCACGAGCCGTTTTGCAGCATCTCCAGTGCGACGCCGAGGAAACGCTCCTCATCCACATTCTGTGCCTGGCGCAACCCCAGCCCCGCGCCGATCAACAGCAGGGCAAGCAGCATCAGGCCCAGGCATTCGACCCTGGGCGACAGTGATCTACGCATGGTTATTCCTTCACGCTTCTGCTTTTGGCAATCAATTGCAGGTTGCGAAAATAGACGATGGAGCCAAAGGCCTGGCCGGCGATGAACACCGGGTCCTGGCGATAAATGGCGTAGGCGAGCAACAAGGTGCTGCCGACGATGCTCAGGTACCAGAAGTTGGTCGGGATCACGCTGCGTTTCTTGTATTCGCTGTACAGCCACTGCAGGACAAACCGCCCGGTAAAGGCCACCTGCCCCGCAAAGCCGACCACTAGCCACAAGGTTTCACGAGACAACATCATCCTTCGATCTCCTGGGCAATGGTGTTCAGCCGCGTGCGCTTGATCAGCCACCAGACTCCGAACAAATCGAGAATGCCCACCAGGGCGCGGTCGATGTTGCCGTATTTCGACACCCCGGCCGTGCGCGGCCGGTGGTTGACCGGGTGCACGATACCGGGTGCACGAT
>NZ_JBFUHY010000025.1:0-63282 GCF_056402155.1 Pseudomonas sp. P4_C1 | reverse complement strand
GGCTCGCTCCTACAGGGGATCGCATTTCAAGTCTTGAATTGACGGACCTCGGTCCGACGATCACCTATTCCCCTGCGTCGAGTCACAACCATGACAAACACTCGCAGCGACTGGGAGCAACGCTTCCAGTCCCTCTCTATCGAAGGTCGCGCATTCATTGACGGCCAATACTGCGCGGCCGCCAGTGACGCCACGTTCGAATGCATCAGCCCCGTGGACGGTCGTTTCCTGGCGAACGTCGCCAGCACCGACGAAGCCGACGCCAACGCCGCAGTCGCAGCAGCACGCCGTACCTTCGAATCCGGCGTGTGGGCCAACCTGGCCCCGGCCGAGCGCAAGCGCATCCTGATCCGCTTCGCTGATCTGATCCTGGCGAACCAGGAAGAACTGGCCCTGCTCGAAACCCTCGACATGGGCAAGCCGATCAGCGATTCGATGAGCATCGACATTCCGGCGACCGCCAACGCGATCCGCTGGACTGCCGAAGCCATCGACAAGGTCTACGACGAAGTCGCCGCCACGCCCCACGATCAACTGGGCCTGGTGACCCGCGAAGCGGTCGGTGTGGTCGCGGCCATCGTGCCGTGGAACTTCCCGCTGATCATGGCCAGCTGGAAATTCGCCCCGGCCCTGGCGATGGGCAACTCGTTCATCCTCAAGCCTTCGGAAAAATCCCCGCTGACCGCGATCCGCATCGCCCAGCTGGCACTGGATGCCGGTATCCCGAAAGGCGTGTTCAACGTCCTGCCGGGCTATGGCCACACCGTCGGCAAGGCGCTGGCGTTGCACATGGACGTCGATGTGCTGGCCTTCACCGGCTCCACGGCGATCGCCAAGCAACTGATGATCTACGCCGGGCAGAGCAACATGAAACGCGTTTGGGCCGAAGCCGGGGGCAAGAGCCCGAACGTGGTGTTCGCCGACGCGCCGGATTTGCGCGCAGCAGCACAGGCTGCGGCCAGCGGCATTGCGTTCAACCAGGGCGAAGTCTGCACCGCCGGTTCGCGTCTGCTGGTGGAGCGTTCGATTCGCGAGCAGTTCATTCCATTGCTGGTGGAAGCCCTGCAAGCCTGGAAACCGGGCCACGCGCTGGATCCTGCGACCACCGTCGGCGCAGTGGTCGATCAGCGTCAGCTGGAAAACGTATTGCGCTACATCGAAGTCGGCAAGCAGCAGGGCGGTCAACTGATCGCCGGCGGCAGCCGCACCCTCGAAGACACTGGTGGCCTGTACCTGGAACCGGCGATTTTCGATGGCGTGACCAATGCCATGACCATCGCCCGGGAAGAAATCTTCGGCCCGGTGCTGTCGGTCATCACCTTCGACACCACTGAAGAAGCCCTGGCGATTGCCAACGACAGCATCTTCGGCCTGGCCGCCGGCGTCTGGACCAGCAACCTGAGCAAGGCCCACACCTTCGCCCGTGGCCTGCGTGCCGGCAGCGTCTGGGTCAACCAGTACGACGGCGGCGACATGACCGCGCCGTTCGGCGGGTTCAAGCAGTCGGGTAACGGTCGGGACAAATCGCTGCACGCGTTCGACAAGTACACCGAACTCAAAGCGACCTGGATCAAGCTCTGATAACAATAAAGCGACGGTCGCCGGCTCTGTCGGCGGCCATCGGAGAAATGTATGAAACAAGACTCTTTTCACCAACAGCATGTAAACAGCTACTACGCCGCCACCCGTAACTTCACCGGCGATTTCCCGGTACTGGAAGGGGCGGTGGACTGCGACGTCTGCGTGATCGGCGCCGGCTACACCGGCCTGTCCTCGGCGCTGTTCCTCGCTGAAGCGGGCTACAGCGTGACCGTGCTGGAAGCGGCCAAAGTCGGCTTTGGTGCCAGCGGTCGCAACGGCGGCCAACTGGTCAACTCCTACAGCCGCGACGTCGATGTCATAGAAGAGCGCTACGGCGACAAGACCGCCGAAGTCCTCGGCAGCATGATTTTCGAAGGCGCCGACATCATTCGTCAGCGCATACAGCACTACGACATCCAGTGCGATTACCGTCCCGGCGGTATCTTCGCGGCGATGAACAAGAAGCAACTCAAGGGCCTGGCCGAGCAGAAGAAGAGCTGGGAACGCTACGGCAACAAGAACCTGAAAATGCTCGACGCGGCCGACATCAAGCGCGAAGTCGGCTCCGACGCCTACGTCGGCGGCCTGCTGGACATGCAGGGCGGCCACATTCACCCGCTGAACCTGGCACTCGGCGAAGCCTCGGCGATCATCGGCCTGGGCGGCAAAATCTACGAGCAATCGGCGGCGGTGGAAATCACCTACGGCGAGCCAATCACCGTGCGCACTGCAAAAGGCGTGGTGAAGGCCAAGTACCTGCTGATCGCCGGTAACGCCTACCTGCCGCAGGGCCTGGACAACCGCGTGACCAGCAAGAGCATGCCGTGCGGTTCGCAGATCGTCGTCACCGAGCCGTTGTCGGAAAAGCAGGCCCGCAGCCTGATCAAGAACAACTACTGCGTCGAAGACTGCAACTACCTGCTCGACTACTACCGCCTGACGGCGGACAACCGCCTGCTGTACGGCGGTGGTGTGGTCTATGGTGCGCGCGAGCCGGACGACATCGAACAACTGATCCGCCCGAAAATCCTCAAGACCTTCCCGCAATTGAAGGACGTGAGGATCGACTACCGCTGGACCGGCAACTTCCTGCTGACCATGTCGCGCATGCCGCAATTCGGTCGTATCGAGAAAAACGCCTATTACATGCAGGGCTACAGCGGCCACGGCGTTACCTGCTCGCACCTGGCCGGCAAACTGATCTCGGAAATGATCCGTGGCGACGCCGAGCGTTTCGACGCGTTTGCCTCCTTGCCGCACATGCCAATGATCGGCGGGCGCACCTTCTCGGCGCCGTTGACCGCCCTCGGCGCCGTGTACTACTCGCTGCGCGACCGTTTCGGCATTTAAGCTTTACCTCGCCGGCGGCCGCCCCCAAAGGGTGCCGCCGGTTTTTTAACACTTGAAACACCGCCGTCCCTTGTGGGAGCGAGCTTGCTCCCGATAGCGGTCTGACATTCGACATTGATGTTGACTGACCCGCCGCCATCGTGAGCAAGCTCGCTCCCACAGGTCTTGTGTCTTGACTCAGAATTATCATCAACCGGTTCTTTTCTTCTGCCGTTTATCGAACCTGCTGAGCATTACGAACAAACGTGATTTAATAGCCGCCTTTCACGTTTCCGGGACCGGAAAACGGCGTGATCCGCGCCTGCACTCCACCCCTCCATTATCCCTGTAGGAGCGAGCTTGCTCGCGAAGGCGTTGGTTCAGTCGACATCAATGTTGCGGCTAAAATCGCAATCGTCGGATCGCCGCCCGGATCAAGCTCGCTCCTACGGGTTGGCACATAAGGCTGTCATGGACACGGGCTCACGACTCAAATTAGTACGCGAAAGCTACAAAATGTCCCAGCGCGAGCTGGCCCGGCGTAGCGGCGTCACCAATGCAACCATCTCCCTGATCGAACAGAATCGGGTCAGTCCTTCCGTCAGCTCCCTGAAGAAATTGCTGGAAGGCATCCCCATGTCCCTGGCCGACTTCTTCACCTTCGATCAGCCACCGCGCGAACACCAGTACGTCTTCCGCGCCAACGAACAGCCCGACCTCGGCCGCCACGGCCTGCGCCTGCTGCTGATCGGCGCGTCCGTGCCGAGCCGGCAGATGCGTTTGCTGCGCGAGCAATACGCGCCGGGCGCCAGTTCCGGGGAAGAGCCGATCGTGCATTCCGAAGGCGAGGAGTGTGGGTTGGTGACACGTGGCACCGTGGAATTGACCGTGGATGGCCAGGTGAGTGTGCTCAACGCCGGGGATGGCTATTACTTCCCGACGACATTGCCGCACCGGTTTCGCAATATCGGGGCGGATGAGGCGGAAATCATCAGTGCCAACACCCCGGCGAACTTCTAATAGGGTCTGTCCCGACAAGTCCTGCAAATTTTTCAGGCGTCTAGGTTGAACGTTCGTCGGATGGCGGGTTGCTACCATCGCAATTGCCTGCCGATATCAACACGGCTGCTACGCTTGGTCGTTGCAGTGCCCGAGCTGCATTCCTGCTCACGCTGCGAGGATAATCACGGAGTGCGACATCCATTCCTGTCGGCAACCTGCACGGAGGCAGGCGATGGTGATCAAAAGCATGGCCGATTCGACTGCGGCGGGGGTTCCCGAGCCGCTCGATCGGGAAGAAATCGAGCGGGTGCTGGCGCTGTTGCTGGCCAGCCCGTTGTTTGCCAAGTCCAGACGCATGGGCAGTCTGTTGCGCTTTCTGGTCGAGCACGACCTTCAGGCTTGCAAAACGCCGCTGACCGAACACGCCATCGGCATCGAGGTGTTTCGTCGTGACCCGGCAGTGTATTGCACGGGCGACGATCCGGTGGTGCGAGTGCAGGTGGGGCGCTTGCGGCGCAAGCTCGCAGCGCATTACGCCGGCAACGGCCAGCAGGACCCGGTGCGCTTGTGCATTCCACCCGGGTGCTATCGCTTGACCTATCAGCGGCTGCGGCCCAAGGGCGTCGGCACTCGCCATCCTGTGGTCCAGATCCAGCCGTTTACCTGCCTCACCCGCGATGGCAATGACTTTACCCGGGGCTTGTGCGAGGAGTTGAGTTGCCGACTGTTCGAGTCGTTCGAGCAGACGCAGACCGGGACCAATCATGTGTTGATGCGGGTGGCACGCAACAGCGAGCCGGTACCGGACTTCAAGCGTGGCGGGCGTTACAGCTATTGCCTGGAGGGCAGCGTGCGGGTCGAGCCTTCGCGGGTGCGAGCGTCATTGCGCCTGGTGGATGTGGCGCAGGGGCGGATTCGCTGGTCGGCACAGTTCGATCGTGATCGACCCTATGGCATCGCCACCCAGGAGGACCTCGCGCAGTCGATCTGTCGCTCGCTGACGGGCTACTTCACCACGGCGGGCAAAGAGGAGTGAAAGGGCAACCGCAAGGTTGCCCCGGCATGACGGTTACACGGTTTTCCACTGACCGCCTTCGTAAAGGCGACCTGCGGTGTTATCGAACGTCAAATCGATTTCGATCGCCTTGGAGCGTGAGGTACTGAACATGGTGCTGGTCTGTACGTTCTGTTCGAACCACACGAGGATGGTTTCCACCGGCGTCAGCACGGTATTGCCGGTGACGACCTGGTTTACGGCCACGTAGATCGGCGTACTGACCTGATTGCCATCGATGCCGGTGGACAACTGGTTGACCCCCGGATGAATCGGCGCGTAGTTGTTCACGAAAGTCAGGGAAGTGTCCGGGCCACCGGTTACCGCCGAGCTCAGCAGGCCGCTTTCATCAAGTGTCGAGGTTTGCCCCAGGCCAATGTTGACGATGTTGGTCGAGACTTTGACTTGCACGTTTTCCTTGAACACGTTGGAGGCGAACAGCTGATACTGCGGCGTCCAGCTGAACTCGTTGTTGCTCAGGTAGGCGTCATAGGACTGCCAGACCACGTTGTAGTCGGCGTCACCCACCTTCTTGGCAAAGCACAGCTTGTAGCCGGACTTCTTCAGCAGCGTCAGGTCGCCGGCGGCGATTTCGATGGTGACGGTTTTTTGCGAGGCCGCCAGGGCCGACCTCAGTACCCGGCCGTAATCTGCCGCCTTCAGTTGCGTTGCACCCATGATCGACTTGACGGCTTCTTGCACATCATTGTGAAGCTGCTGGCTCTGTTGGCTGACAGCGATTGATTTGCTCATGGTTTCCCTCTTCCTTGGTGGTGTGTTGGGCAAACAATGGGCTGCTGGCGCCTGGCGCTGCAGTCCATTGATGGCTTCACTCTAGGAGGGAGGGGCAGGGCGGCTAAGTGTCTTGGTGTTACAAGCGGGTATCGGGGTTGTATCAGGGGCTGAGTCAGCGGGGCAGCCGATCGGCCGCCCCGTCTTGACCTCAGGCGGCCTTGGCATCGGCCCAGACGAAGTTCCAGCTGGTGCGTTTGCCCTTGGCGATCTCGATCAGCTTGTTCTCGTACACCGTGTGATTGACCACGCCGGTGTAGGTCAGGGTGCGGGCGGCATTGGTCCCGGTGACCTCGCCCGGCTTGCCGCCCGACTCGACCATGGCTTTTTTCATGTCGGCTTCCGACGGGGCGCTGCTCTGGTTTTTTTCCACTTTGACGAAACTCATGATTCACCTCTTCCGTGATGGGGGGATCGGTGCCAGCGCGGGCCGACAAGTCGACGACCCTGTTCCACACCGACGGCCATACTCTATTGGCCAGTTCGGCGGCGCAGAAGTGACAACTGCGGCGCCGAGGTAACAATCGGGAAACAGCGCCACGCATTGAAGTATCTGCGACGTATCAAGCGTGGATTCACATCGAAGCAGGTTGCGGTGAGTATCTCGGGCCGAATGGGCACTCACCGAATGGAATTCCATACAAGGTATTAGAGTTGTGCCTGTAGATCGACACGCCCCATCCTTCGGCAAACGCCTGCAAGGCTTCGATCGGATGAGCGTAGACGGTTTGGCGGTTGGTGACTCGATGGAACCAACTTCGTCAATAGCGTCTAAATTTCAGAGAATCTTCCCCACCACGAAGGAACGACTCATGTACAAGTCTCGATCATTGATTGCAGCGATTACCTGCTTGACTCTGGTCTACGGCTCGGTGACGGCGCTGGCCGATCCCGGTAACGGCCAGGGCAACGGGAAGGTCAACCATGGCAACCAGGGCGGTCATGGCAACAAGAACAAAAACTCCGGTGGCGGGGACTGGAGCAACGGCCCGAGCATCAACCGTGGCAGCGTGCTCGAGATCATAGGCGTGAATACAGGCTACTGGAGCCCGGGGCCTGATTTGCCACCGGGTATTCAAAAGAACCTTGCCCGAGGCAAGCCGCTTCCCCCCGGCATTGCGAAAAAACTGGATGGCCGACTGGTCGGCAGGCTGCCCCACTATGACGGTTACGAATGGCAGCAAGTCGGCACGGACCTGATCCTGGTTGCGCTGGCCACCGGGCTTGTCTATGAAATTCTCGACGGTGCGTTTGATTAAAGTGTGGAAGGTAGTCTTCCCGCTGACTCAAGGTGCTCCAGCCGTCTGTCGTAGTGCTTGAACTGTTGGAGGGATATCGCGTCATACGTCACGCGATATCAACCTCCTACGGAAGCAATCATGCTTTTTAAAAACAAGAGTCTCGTTGCTGTAATGTCATGCGCCATGATGCTTGCAGCCGCCCCGCTGCTCCCTGATGGCCTGTCGATCATGGGTTCCGCATACGCGAAGGACGGCGGTGGTGGCGGCGGTGGAAACGGCGGCGGTGGCGGCAACGGCGGTGGTAATGGCGGTGGAAACGGCGCAGGCCACGGCGGCGGTATGGGTGGCGGACACGCCGGCACCGGCCACTCCGGCAGTAACGGCCGCGGCAACGGGCTGGACAGCGACCATGCTGGCAAATCCGTGCGCGACCATGGCCTGAGCGGGAACCATTACGGTAGTGAGCGCAATGACGATAACGGTCATGGCACCACAACCTCAGGCATCGCCCATTCCAAGGATACTCGCGGCATCTCCAAGGCCAGGGCTATTTCGGCTTCGACTCCAGGTGATCACAACACCAAAGGCTTGAGTAAAGCCGGGCTGTCGACCTCGAAAAAATCCCATTGAGTTCGCGGCTGTAGAGATCAGATTCTGAGAAGCCAAAAACCCGCAGAAGGCGGGTTTTTTGCAATTGGAATTTGATCGCCGGGCATTACACGGACAGAAAACGAACCACCCGGACACATTGCGCAGTGATTTGCGTCCGCGGGCGATTTGTCATGTTCAGCGTCATTTCAATGTAGATATTAGTCAGCCCAACGCGATTTCAATGAGGCTGCACTGTGTTCCAACGACTTGTGTGTTCGCTGTCTGTTCTGAGCCTGTCCATCGCTGCCGCCCAGGCTGCCGAGACTGTCCCCCTCAACACGCCACGCCTGAAGAGCATCGACAATTTCCGCGATGTTGCCGGTCTTGCCACCGCGTATTCCACCGCCAATGACGGCACGATGCGTGGCGGGGTGTTTTATCGTTCTAACGCGCTGACCCCGTCGGCGGCGGATCTGGCGACCCTCAACGGCCTGGGTATCAAGGCTGTCTACGACCTGCGCACCCCCAGCGAGATCGCCGCCACGCCCGACACGATGCCCACGGGTGCGACCTACACCAACATCGACATCATCGGCGGCTCAACGTCTGGCGCGAACGTCACCAACATCGCGTTCCACAGCGCCGCCGAAGCCACCGCCATGATGCAGGACACCAACCGTGATTTCGTCCGGAACCCGGGGATGCGCAGCGAGTTCAACCAGCTGTTCAATGAGCTGGCCGCGGTCGACGGCGCCGCGCTGTTCCATTGCACCGCCGGCAAGGACCGTACGGGCTGGACCGCCGCAGTGTTGCAAAGCATCGCCGGGGTCGACGATGCCACCATCATGAGCAACTACCTGGCGACCAACGACTACACCGCCGCGCGTATCAAGGCGACCCTGGCGGTGTTGCCACCGAGCCTGGCAACCATCTATGGGCCGCTGATCGGTGTGGAGGCCAGTTACCTGCAAGCCGGCCTGGACCAGGTGACCGCGCAGTACGGCACGATGGATAACTACCTCAAGCAAGGCCTGGGCCTGTCCCAGGAAACCATCTACGTACTGCGCGGCAAGATGGTGTTCTACAACAGCTTGCCTGGCGCGGCGGACCTGGCCGGCAACGCCGCTGCCGGCGCGCAGTTGTTGCAACAACTGCAGAACAGCAACCTGTCGGGCACCTACAGCGCCTACAACTATTACCTGCAGTCGGCCATCGATGCGCGCAGCCTCGGTGGCGTCGAGTCCACCGTCGGCGGTCAGGTGCATGCCGACGCTGCCAGCTATCTGTTGCGCCAGGGCGCGATGATCGAACAGGCTGGCGCGCCGTTCACCAGCGGCATCGACCTCAAGGCCGGGCAATACCGCCTGTGGAGCACCGCCCTGGCGGGCTATCTGGGCACCGACGGCTCTTCTCAGGCCTCCAGCAGCAACGAACATAGCCAGGGAATGATGATTGGCCTGACCCAGCGCTTCTCCGAACAGCTCAGCGCCCATGCCGGTTTCGGCTACAGCAGCGGCAATGTCGGTGGTGCAGGTGGCGAGGCCGATACCGACCTGACCTTCTTCAGTGTGGGCGCTCGCTTTGCACCAAACGGCCTGGAACGCGGCCTGTTTGTGGATGCCGATGCCAGCGCCGGTTATCTCGATTACGAGAGCAAGCGCGAACTCGGCGGCGGCCTGGGTACGGCCAAGGGCGACAGCCATGGCAACCTCACCGGCGCGACCCTGGCCTTGGGTTACCGTGTGCCGTTGAACGGTGTCACCCTCGAACCGAGCCTCGGTGTGCGGGTCAGTCACGTCAACCTGTCCGGCTTCCAGGAAAAAGGCAGCGAGTTGGCCCTCGACGTCGACGGCATCCACCAGACCCGCAAGAGCGCGGTGGCCAACCTCAACGCATCCTTTGCACCGGTCAGCATGGGCGCCTGGCAAGTGGTGCCGGGAGTGCAAGTGGGCTACGAGCATGTATTGGGCGACCCTGAAGTCGACAGCGAAGGGCACCTGCTGGGCCTGGACGTTGAACAGCAAGCCGCCTTCGACAACCGTGATCAGTTCACCGGTGGCGTAAATGTCATGGCCAATCTTGGTCCTTGGAGCGTGGGGGCGGAAGTCGGCGCAAGTGGTGGCGGCGACAGCCACGGCTTCAATGGCGGCCTGAAGGCCAGTTATCTGTTCTGACGATCAGTTAAGGTAATTTGTGGGAGTGGTGTTTTTTTTGTCGTACGCAGGATTGGCGGGCGACACGGATTGAATGTGGGAGCGAGCTCGCTCGCGATGGCGATTTTGCAGCCAGCATCCATGTTGCCTGACACGACGCCATCGCGAGCAAGCTCGCTCCCACAAATCTTCAATTGACTGGCATTGACCGCGTTCGCACCCCCTTTCTCAAGTCTGCGGGACTGATGCCGTAGGCACTCTGGAAATACTGGCAAAACCGCCCGACATTGCTGAAACCGTGTTGCAAGGCCACGTCTGTCACCGACGGCGACACCCCCTGGGACAGCGCGGCATAGGCGCGCTCCAGACGTACCTGGCGCTGATAGGCCACGATCGAAGTGCCCATGAAACGCTGAAAACCTTCCTGCAATGCACGCAGGCTGACGTTGGTCAGCTGCGCCAGTTCCGTACCGCTGGCCAGGTGGTCGGGATGCGCCTGAATGTACTCGACGGCCAGCTTCACATGCCGCGGCGCTATCAGTGGGGAAGGGCGCTGAAGGGCTTCGGTGAAGTTGTGCGGCCAGGTTTCGAGCACCGCATCGACCAGCATTTCGCGAAGGCGCGAAGGCATCAGCGAGCCTGTGTTGATCAGCAGGTCGAATTCGCTGCCCGTGGCCAGTTCAATCAACGCCCTGATGCCTTGCAAGGCCGACACATTCAGATCCACCACTGGTTCGAAATGCACCTTTTGCAAGATAGGTTTGCCCAGCAGCATCGACAGTCGTTCGGTGATCAACCGCCGGCTGATCGAAATCCCGTGCTGTGCATGGTTATCGACAAAGCGCGCCGAGCGGACTTCGGCCTTGTCGATCGCCAGGCCGATCTGCGCAAAACCAACCGACTCGGTGACGTGGTTGAAGATGATCTTGCCGGCGGTGGGAATGACGAAGGTGATTTCATCAAGGGGTGCGGGAAAGGCCACCGTGAAATCACCGCGATAGTGCATGCGACGAAAACTGACCCCTTCGTGCCGGCCATAGACCCCACCGATGATGATGTTTTTCGGTGGCGGCGCAGAGTCGCAATAGAGGTTGCCGAACAGGCTCGAGAACAACGCGCCAAAGTCGTCGCAGCTCATGTCGTTGGACCTGATGATGATTTGCTTGCACGTCGTGCTTGAGTACACCTGAAGTGTCACCTTGAGCGGATGGGCAAAGCCCTGGTACGGGGAGCTGGCGATCGGAGATCGAGCGAGTGCGGTTCGGGGCAGTGCCAGGACGTTATCAGTGAGTAATGACAGGTTCGTGACCGCAGCTTCTACCGGCCCCTTTGCACTCACCAGCCGCCACCGCTCGCACCGGACAACCGGTGGCACGAGCGGTACCGAGGGCTGGCGTGAAAGGGTCGCGGCTATTTCGCTGGCACTTCAGGCTTGATATCCCCGCAAAAAATATCGACGTTGCCATCGGTCGCAGCCGTGCGCACGACCACCGAATACTTGCCGTCAAGCAGGGTCTGCAACGGCACAGGCGCGGTTCTGGTAAAAGACCAGCCGCGTACGGCCTGGCGTTCGGTGTTGACGGTGTCGTTCATCGCGTAGGCGACTGACCCTGGTTGCTGGCAGCTGCCGTTATTGATGAAAGAGTAAAGACGCAAGGGCAGGATAACCCCGGTTGGAACACCGCTGACGAAGAAACTCAGCCCGGTTTTCTTGTCCCAGTCCGTCAACGTGACGGTGCCGATCTGACCGGCGTTTTGCCGGGTGGCGACCAGGGTAACGTTCACGCCGTGGGTCGATGAAGTGGTGCAGCCGAACAGGCTTGCCGCAACCATGAGTGCTGCCAGTGAGGTTTTGAGCTTCATTGCCAAACTCCTGAGCTGAAGAACTGCAATGGGGGAGTTAGCGGGTATAGCTCATTTATCGCTTTCATGACGTCGTCCATATAAGGCTTTCCATTTTTGACCGGTGATGGTGGGGCGTCTGTCCCCTTCGCCAGCCACATGGCGGCGTAGCCGTGCAAACCGACTACATTTGTAACTGGTCGAGCCCGCGTGAATTGCCTGCTGGCACACGTGCTTCGATGCCGATGACGGTTTGCAATGGTTACGCGTGCAGTTAAAGGATTGTGCGGTCAGTTGAGCCCACTCATCATCCGCACGGGACGATTTGCGACTGGAGTGACTCATGAATCAACAAGGCAGCCATCCGCCAGAGCGGGTTCCAGGCACTCCACAGCGGGGTATCTTGCGCAGCCTGTTGATCCCGCAATGGCTCGGCAGTTATCGGCCAGACTGGCTGCGGGGCGATGTGGTCGCCGGGTTGACGGCCGCGGCCGTGGTCATTCCCAAGGCGCTGGCGTACGCCACCATTGCCGGCCTGCCGGTGCAGGTCGGGCTGTACACGGCGCTAGTGCCGATGGTGATCTATGCCGTGCTCGGTACGTCGCGCCCGCTCAGTGTCAGCACCACGACCACCCTGGCCATTCTCGCCGGTTCCGCCTTGGGCCAGATCAGTCCAGCTGGTGATGCGACGACCTTGCTGGCGGGTTCCGCCACGCTGGCCCTGATGGTGGGCGCAATCCTGATCGTCGCGGGGTTGCTGCGCCTGGGTTTCGTCGCCAATTTCATTTCCGAACCGGTGCTGGTGGGTTTCAAGGCCGGCATCGGTGTGGTCATCGTTCTCGACCAGCTACCCAAATTGCTCGGCACTCACATCGACAAAGGCGGATTTGTGCACAATCTGCTGGCCACGGTCCAGAGCATCGGTCATGCCTCGCTGCCCACCGTGGCGGTCGGTGTGTTCATGGTGCTGCTGCTGGTCGGCATGAAGCGTTTTACGCCGCGGCTGCCTGCACCGTTGATCGCGGTGGCGCTGGGCATCATTGGCATGAGCCTGTTTGGCCTGGAGAGCTTTGGTGTGTCCGCCGTCGGCCTGGTGCCGATCGGATTGCCCGCGCCGACCCTGCCGGTATGGTCGTTGGCCGAAACCCTGTGGCCTTCGGCGATGGGCATCGCGCTGATGAGTTTCACCGAAACCATCGCGGCGGGGCGCGCGTTCGCCCGCAGTGACGAGCCCCCACCACAGCCGAATCGGGAGCTGCTGGCCACTGGCGTTGCCAACATCGGCGGTGCGTTTCTGGGGGCCATGGTCGCGGGAGGCGGGACCACTCAAACGGCGGTGAACCGTTTGGCCGGTGCCCGTTCGCAACTGGCCGCACTGGTCACCGCAGCACTGGCGTTGGGCACTTGCCTGCTGCTGGCGCCGCTGATTGGCCTGATGCCCAATGCCACGCTCGCCGCTGTGGTGATTGTGTATTCGGTGGGCCTGATCGAGCCGGCGGAATTTCGCGAGATCCTGTCGGTTCGCCGTACCGAATTTGCCTGGGCCGTAGTGGCCATGATCGGCGTGATGTTGCTGGGCACGCTGCAAGGGATCGTCGTGGCGATTATCGTCTCGTTGCTGGCCCTGGCCTATCAGGTCTCGGACCCGCCCGTGCATGTCCTCGGGCGCAAGCCTGGCACCAATGTGTATCGGCCGCAGTCCGCCGAACACCTCGATGACGAACACTTTGACGGGCTGCTGTTGCTGCGGCCTGAAGGGCGGATTTTTTTCGCCAATGCCCAGCGCATCGGCATGAAGATGCGACCCCTGATCGAAGATGCAAGGCCCTCCGTGGTGATTCTGGACCTGCGCAGCGTGTTCGACCTGGAGTACACCGCCCTGAAAATGCTCACCGGGGCGGAACAGCAACTGCGGGAAAAAGGTATTTCACTGTGGCTGGTGGGCATGAGCCCGGGCGTATGGGACATGGTTATCAAGGCGCCCTTGGGCCATACGTTGGGCGAGGCGCGCATGTTCCTGAACCTGGAGCAGGCGGTTGAGCATTACCAGCGCAGTCGAGGCTGAATGAACGCGGCCGGGCGCACTCCGGACGCTGTGTGACGCATTGAAGGAGGTAACGGGCATGGCAAAGAAGAAGGCTGCACCGAAAAGCAAACCGGTCGAAGGCGACAAGCTGAAGAACAAGGTGTATCTCGAGGAACTGGCGAAGCTGCATGTCGAGCTGGTCAAGCTGCAGGAGTGGGTGCAGTACACGGGCGCGAAGATTTGCATCATCTTCGAGGGCCGTGATGGCGCCGGCAAGGGCGGGACCATCAAGGCGCTGACCGAACGGGTCAGTCCGCGAGTGTTCCGGGTGATGGCGTTGCCGGCACCGACCGACCGGGAAAAAAGCCAGATGTATTTGCAACGTTATCTGCCGCACCTGCCGGCGGCCGGTGAAGTGGTGATCTTCGATCGCAGCTGGTACAACCGCGCCGGGGTCGAGCGGGTCATGGGCTTTTGCAGCGAAGAGCAGGTGCGCACGTTTCTCACCGTGGCGCCGCGCGTCGAGCAGGCACTGGTCGAATCGGGAATCATCCTGATCAAGTACTGGCTTGAGGTGAGCCAGGAAGAACAGACCCGACGCCTCAAGGCGCGTATCACCGACGGGCGCAAGATCTGGAAGCTGTCGCCGATGGACCTCAAGTCCTACAACCGTTGGTACGACTACTCCCGTGCCCGGGACGACATGTTCAAGTACACCGACACCAAATTCGCCCCTTGGCGGGTCGCCAACTCCAATGACAAGCGGCGGGCGCGGCTGAACATCATCAGCGATGTGCTGAGCAGCGTTCCTTATGAGGAAGTACCGCGGGCAAAAGTGAAACTGCCCAAACGGCAGACTCCCGGTAACTATCGGGACCCGAACTATCCGTTCAAGTACATCCAGGAAAAATTCTGATCGATGCATCGGGCAGGAGCCAGTCCACGCCGGCTCCTGCTGCATGCCATCAGGCGTGTACCAGCGCAATCGTAAACGAGACCACGATCATGCACGCAAAGGCAAAATTGATATTCATGAAGTTTCCATCCAAAACATGAGTGACGGCGCCATCTTGAACAGGTCACAGAAAAATAAAAAATTCGCTGTAATGATTTGAAAGATCGAAAAAAATGATACTTGGCCGGTTCGTTGTTTTTGCGCCGGGTTGCAGATACTCTCGGGTAACGCGCAACTTCATGCATAAACGAGCAAAAACATGCACGACAACCATTCTGCAGCCGAACTTCCGTCAGTGCGCCGGCAAAAGATCCTGTTGATCCTCGAACGTGACGGCAAGGTCATGGCCTCGGAGTTGAGCCAGCATTTCGCGGTGTCCGAAGACACCATCCGCCGCGATCTGGCGGAGCTGGCCAGCGCCGGCCTGGTGCAACGGGTGCACGGCGGGGCGTTGCCGCGGCCCAAGGATACGGGCAAGGACTATTTCACCCGGATCAGCGAAACCGACGAGGTGAAAACCCATCTGGCGCAATTGGCCGCGCGAAGGGTGCAGGACGGTCAGATCGTGGTGTTCGATTCCGGCACCACCACCTTGCAGATTGCGCGCTCGCTGCCGGTGGACATCGCCATCACCGCGATCACTGCGTCGCCGATGACGGCCATTACCTTGTCCGAATACAAAGGCATCAAGGTGATCCTGGCCGGCGGCCAGCTCAACCCGGCGACGATGTCGGCCAGCGGCCACGAAACCCTGCGGTTGCTGGCGGGCATCAAGGCCGACCTGTTGTTTACCGGGGTCTGCGCGATACACCCACAGGTGGGCTTAAGCTCACTGCACTTCGATGAAGTGCCGGTGAAACAGGCGATGCTCGACTGTGCTTCCCATGTGATTGCCGTCACCACCGCGGACAAGCTCGGTGCGGTGGAGCCCTTTGTCGTCGCGCCTTGCAACCGCGTGCACACGCTGATCACCGAGCAGCATGTGGCGTCAGGCAATGTCGAGGACTACCGGGCGTTGGGGATCGAGGTGGTGCAGGCTTGAGCGGGTCTTTGTGGGAGCGGGCTTGCTCCGGGCGGCGATCCGACGATGGCGATGTGACTGGCGCTGAATGTGTGTTGAATGTACCGGCCTCTTCGCGAGCAGGCTCGCTCCTACAGGGATCGTTGTCGAGCACAAATATCGAGGCTGACAAACAAACCTTGTAGGAGCGAGCCTGCTCGCGATGGGGCCAGCCCAGGCAGCATCCATACTGAATGTGCTGACCAACAACCTCAGCGCAATCGCTCAAGCATCTGGTAGTACCACATGCCCGCGGCGAGCATCGGGTTGCCGAGCAAGTCGCCCATGGGCACGCGGATGTGCTGGCAGGCGGCGAAGGTGTCGAACTGCTCCAGTTGCCCTGTGATCGCCCGGCCCATGATTTCACCCATGATGTGGGTGGTGGCGATGCCATGGCCGGAGTAGCCCTGGCAATACCAGACGTTGTCCGAGAGCTTGCCCAGTTGCGGGATGCGGTTGATCACGATGCCCATCGCGCAGCTCCACTGGTAGTCGATGGCCACGCCTTTGAGCGCCGGGAAGGTCTGCTCGATGCACGGGCGCAGCTCGGCGGCGATGTCGCGCGAATCCTTGCCGCTGTAGTTGGCGCCGCCACCGAACAACAGGCGACCGTCGGCGGTGAGGCGGTAGTAGTCGAGTACGAAACGGCAGTCGTAGACCGCCAGGTCTTCGGGGTTGATCTGTCTGGCCAGATCGCCCAGCGGCTCGGTGGTGACGATGCCGCCCATGGCCGGGAAAATCTTGCCCTTGAGTTTTCCCGGTTCCAGCTTGTGGTAGACGTCGCCGGCCAGCAGCACCTGATTGGCGTCGATCTGCCCGTGGGCGGTGCGTATGCCGGGGCTCTTGTGAAGGCCATCGCCGTGGATGATCTCCAGCACTTCGCTGTTCTCGAAGATCAATGCACCGAGGCTCTCGGCTGCGCGGGCCTCGCCGATGCACAGGTTGAGCGGGTGCAGGTGCATGTTGCGGGTGTTCTTGATCGCACCGTGGTAGAGGTCGCTTTGCAGCAGGTCGCGCACCTGGCTGCGGTCGAGCAGGCTGACTTCGTCGCCCATGCCTCGGCGCACCGCCTCGTCGTAATCCTTGCGCAAGCCGTCCATGTGCGCGGGTTTGTACGCGGCGTGCAGGTGGCCGTGCTTGAGGTCGCAGGCGATGCCGTATTTTTCCACGCGCTGCCGGATGATCTGGTGTCCGCGCCAGCGCAGGTTCCAGATGAAGTCGTCGACTTCATCGCCGATGGTGCGGCGCATCTGTTTGCGCATGGCTTCGTCGCCCGACAGGCTGCCGGTGACCTGGCCGCCATTGCGCCCGGTGGCGCCCCACCCGATCTTGTGGCTTTCGACGATGGCGACCTTCAGGCCTTTTTCGGCCAGCTCGACGGCGGTGGCCACGCCGGTGAATCCGCCGCCGATGATCACCACGTCAACCCGGTGCCGGCCTTGCAGCGTCGGGTAATCGGTGTCCTGGTCGAGGGTGGCGGTGTAGTAGGAATTGCAACGTTGAGTCATGTCGGTGTCCAGGCAGAATTGGGAGAAACCAATGCCAGTCAGTCGAAGTGCGCAACTTGTAGGAGCGAGCCTGCTCGCGAATGCGGAGTGTCATTCACCGTTGATGTCGAATGACACTCCGCTWTCGCGAGCAGGCTCGCTCCCATAGGGATTGCATACGCTGAGCAAACGCAGGGATAGCGAAGGAGGGGGGCTCGCCGATCAGGCGAGCAGGGCGCTATCCGGCGGACGTGCGGAGTGACGCAGTTTGGAGCGGCGCAGGGCCATGGGCAGGTTGACGATGCGCTTCATGCAATGCCGTCCACGGCCAGCAGCGAGGTGGCCAGGTTCGAGAGTTTCAGCAGCTGCTGTTCTGACGGCAAAGTACGCATGGCGCAGGTTTCCGGCGGCGGAAATCGTCGGTGGCGAGTGGAACAAGCCATTCGGGGGACGGCTGGATACTAGGGAGGATTGCGGCGCGTGTAAATGTTTGATTCAGAACATCAGGCGCACGATAAGGCCGATCAACCCGCAGCCGATCAAAACCTCAATCACCCCGCGCTTGAACCGAAGCAATGCAATGCCGCAGTGCGTTGGATAGTCGCTTGATGCTGCGCCTCTGCCCAGCGCTCGACGGCTGACCGGTCGCTGTCACGGGCATCGACCCAGCGTGCGCCGGACCCCACGTCTTATGCCTCAACCCCCGGTGACCGGTGGAAAAAAGGCGATCTCGTCATAGTCCTCGATCACCCGGTCCGGATGACACAGCTCCTGGTTCAGCGCGCACATGAGGTTGTTCTCACCGAGCACATGGCTCCACAGCTCACCGCGAGCCATCAGCAGGCGGCGCACGTCTTCGATGGTCTTGAGGCTGTCGGTCAGGGGCAGTTTTTCACCGCCCAGGTTGAGCTGTTCGCGGTAACGGGCGAAGTAATTGATCAGGATCATTGGGCGTCCTCGAACTTGAAATGGCCGGAGCGGCCACCTTGTTTGCTCAGCAGGCGGATGTCATCGATGACCATGCCTCGGTCCACTGCCTTGCACATGTCGTAGAGGGTCAACGCCGCCACGGTGACCCAGCGCCGCCTGACAAACTGACGCAGCGTTGTCGTACTCGCGAAAGTTCACACTCAGCGGTTTGGGCGCGGGGGCGTTAGTGTCGCTTCGAATATCGGTTTGTTCAACTTGGCACAACATGAAAAAAATCTCGAAGCGCTTAATTAAGTTCGGGCTACGGGTAACTTTTTAACGGGTCCAATCGCTTGTTCCGATGTGCCGATTGGTGATGTCTATCAGGCTGGCCAAACATATCTGGTCCGGTTTTATATAAAGCCGAAACTTGATCAGTTAGTCCGGCTGAACAAAGTTCGCGCTTCGGCAAAACACTTCTCGGCAATCGCCGAGCGCGGTTCGGTCTTGCGCATCACCAGGCCCAGGGGCGCGAGCACGCTGGCATCCGGCAATTCGATGAACGACAGGTGTTCGATGGGCTCTTCCAGGCCACTGTCCAGCGGCATGATCGCGCAACAGAAACCCTCGTGAATCGCCTGCAGCAACTGGTAGGTCGAATCGCTTTCCAGGATCGGCTGCGGGTCCAGTCCGCGGCTGCGAAAGCTCAGGTCGATGGATTTGCGGTAGTGCATGCCGTTGCTGAGCATCCCCAGCGGCAGTTCGGCGGCGTCCTCCCAGCTCATTTGCGTGCCGTCGAAATGGAAGTGGCGGGTGTCGTACAGCAGGCCGACGCGGGTCTCGCCGATCTCGAAAAACTCGAAATAGCTCGGGTTGACGTGATCGAGGTAGCACACGCCCAGGTCCAGCTGATTGTTGCCAAGGCCCTCGATGATCTGGTCGGAACTCAAGGACGACAGGCTGTACTTGAGCTCGGGAAAGCTGCGGGACAGGCCCTGAATGTAGGTGACCGGGTTGAAGCTGCTGAGGGGCACCAGCCCCAGGCGCAAGTTGCCGACGAGTTGGCCCCGGCACGCGGCAGCCTCGGCGAAGAGCCCGTCGTGGGCGGCCAGCAGGGTCCTGGCCCACGCCAGTACACGCTCGCCGGCCTCGGTAAAACCCTCGAAGCGCTGGCCCCGGGTGACCAACACCAGGTCCAGTTCATCCTCAAGATTGCGCAGGCGCATCGACAGCGTGGGCTGGGTGATGTGGCAGCGCGCGGCAGCCTGGCCGAAGTGGCGGGTCTGCTCCAGGGCGATCAGGAACTTGAGTTGTTTGATGTCCATGACGGCACCTGCTGGCGGGGGAGTGAGGGGTTAAGTATTGACTCAGGTGCGCAAGACACAAGGTAAGGCAGAAAACGTGAGCCGAGACGATCTCATTGTCTTCGGCGTGCGTCCAATCACTGCTATCTAAGGGGTTATCGATGGGCTCTATCATTGATGTTTTTCCTGGTCTTTTTATATTGATAGATTGGCTCGATAGTCTGGTTGGTTAGAGTGATTAGACAGGGCTTGATTTATCGAATTAGTCTCCGGAAGTTGTTTAATTCAGCTATTTAGCTAATACCTGCCGGAGAACCCCATGAGCGTCAAACCGGATGCATTGTTTATACCCCTGAATATTGCCGTGCTGACCGTCAGCGATACCCGTGAATATGCCAATGACACCTCCGGTCAACTGCTCGTCAGTCGCTTGCTGGAAGCCGGCCACACCCTCAGCGAGCGCAACCTGCTCAAGGATGACCTGTACAAGATCCGCGCGCAGGTGGCGAACTGGATTGCCGACGACGGCATCCAGGTGGTGCTGATCACGGGCGGCACCGGGTTCACCGGCCGCGACAGCACACCCGAGGCCGTGGCCTGTTTGCTGGATAAACAGATCGATGGCTTCGGTGAGCTGTTCCGGGCGATTTCGATCCTCGACATCGGCACCTCCACGGTGCAGAGCCGGGCCCTGGCCGGACTGGCCAATGGCACGCTGGTCTGCTGCCTGCCGGGCTCCACGGGCGCCTGCCGCACTGCGTGGGAAGGCATCCTCGCCGAGCAACTCGACGCCCGCCACCGGCCGTGCAATTTCGTACCGCACCTCAAGCCTGTGCAAGCCTGCGGGACGCGGGGATGAGTCATTCACCCTTGATGCCGGTGGAAGATGCCATCGGCCGTTTGCTGACAATGGCCGAGGCACAGTCGATTGAGGAAAGCGAAGCGGTGCCGCTAAGTGCCGCCAGGCAACGGGTGTTGGCCAATGATCTGGTGGCGACCCTCGATCTGCCGCCATGGCCCAACAGCGCCATGGACGGGTATGCCCTGAATGTCGACGGTTGGGACGGGGCACCGCTGACCGTGTCGCAGCAGGTATTTGCCGGTCACGCCCCCGAAACTCTGGCACCGGGAACCTGCGCGCGCATCTTCACCGGTGCGCCTGTTCCGCCGGGTGCCAACAGCGTGGAGATGCAGGAGAACACCGAGGTGCTGGAGGACGGACGTATCCGCTTCAAGCAGCCTCTGAGCGCCGGCAGCAACATCCGCCCGCAAGGGCAAGAGAACCGCGCCGGCGATGTATTGCTGCGCGCCGGCAAGCGCCTCGGTCCGTTCGAATTGGCAGTCGCGGCGGCGCAGGGCTGCACCCATGTGCAGGTGGTGCGGCGACCACGGGTGGCATTGCTGTCCACCGGCGATGAACTGGTCGATCCGGGCACGCCACTCAAACCCGGCTGCATCTACAACAGCAACCGCACCTTGTTGAGCCATTGGTTGAGTGCGTTGGGTTGCGAGGTCATCGAGGCCGGCATTCTCCCCGACGAGCCACGGCAGACGCGGCTCAAGCTCGAACAGCTGCAACACAGGGCGGACCTGATGCTCAGCACGGGCGGCGTGTCTGCCGGTGACGCCGACTGCCTTGGCCAGGTACTGCGCGAGTGCGGCAAGCCATTGCTGTGGAAACTCTCGATCAAACCCGGCAAGCCATTGACCGTGGGCCACTTCGGCCGTGTGCCGGTAATTGGCCTGCCGGGCAATCCGACATCGGCGTTGGTCACTTTCGGTCTGTTGGCTCGGGTTTATCTGTTGCGGATTCAGGGCGTCGAAGACGTCGAGCCTTTGAGCTTCCCGGTGAGTGTCGGCTTTGCCTGGCCCAAACCCGGAAGCCGCCGCGAGTACCTGCGGGCGAAACTCGAAGCCGGTCGCGCGGTGCTGTATCCGAACCAGAGTTCAGGCGTTTTGTTGGGCGCGTCCTGGGCCGACGGGCTGCTGGAAATACCGGAAGGCTGCACACTGGAAGTGGGCGACACGGCACGGTTCATACCCTTCAGCGAGCTGTTCTGAATTCCGCAAACAAACTGTGGGAGCGGGCTTGCTCGCGATGAGGCCGGCAAATCCAATAGAGATGTTGGCAGGCAGACCGCTATCGCGAGCAAGCTCGCTCCCACAGAATTTGTGTGTTTCTTGAGTATCAGTTCAACACAAAATCCACCGGTTCCAGTTGTGGCGGCAATTCCGTCACACCCAGGGCCGCCAGTACATCACGCTCGATGTTGCGCACGATGGCGTCGGTGGGCAGGTCGTTTTCATCGCGGCCGAAGGGGTCTTCCAGTTCGTCGGCAATCGCATCCAGGCCGAAAAAGGTGTAGCTGACAATCGCGGTGAAAATCGGTGTCAGCCAGCCCAGGGGTTCGGCCATGGCGAACGGCAGGAGGATGCAGAACAGGTAGATGGTGCGGTGCAGCAACAGGGTGTAGGGAAACGGCAGTGGAGTGTTCTTGATCCGTTCACAGACCGCCTGCGCGTGGGTCAGGCCGGCCAGGTGGTTGGCCATGAGCGTGTAGCGCCAGTCGTTGATCGCCCCGGACTCGTTGAGTGCCGAGCACTGTTGACCGACCTGCATCAGTATCTGCCCGCTGACGTCCGTGGTGTTGCCCCTGGGCATCGGCTGCAGCCAGTCGCCACTGGCGGCCAGTTCGTTTTCCTGGCGCAGCCGCGCGTTGAGGGCATGGGCGAAGCCGCACAGGTTGCTGAGGACCGTGTGTCGCTCATCCGTGTCCTTGATGGCCAGGGTTTCACGAATCATCGAGCGGACTTCCACGATCACATCGCCCCACGCCTTGCGCGCTTCATACCAGCGGTCATAGCAGGCGTTGTTGCGAAAGCTCATGAAGATCGACAACGACAAGCCCAGCAGCGTGAAGGGCGTGGCGCTGACCTTGGAAAAGTAACTGGGATGCAAGGTTTCAATGAGCACGATGGCCGAGGCGAGCAACGTCACCATCAGGCTGCGCCAGGCAATGCGCTTGGCAATCGAACCCTTGAGGGATGTCAGCACGCCGATCAGGTTGGGTTTGGGTCTCACGATCATGGGTTTCAGCCGCCCGTCATGTTCATGAAGCGAATGACCTGGACATCGTCGTTCACTTCGAAGTTGTGTCGATAAGGCTTGAGTTTCATCGCCTCGATAATGGCTTTTTCCAGGCGCTCGGGCTGTCCGGGGTGGCTGCGCAAAACAGCCTTGAGATCCACTGAGTGCTCATTGCCCAGGCACAGCAGCAGACGTCCTTCCACGGTCAGCCGCACCCGATTGCAGGTGCCGCAAAAGTTGTGGCTGTGGGGGGAGATGAACCCCAGGCGAATCTGCGGCGCCTCGGCCAGGCGCCAGTAGCGCGACGGACCTTGGGTCGACTCGGCGGAATCAATCAAAGTGTAGCGTTCGGCGATGCGTTCGCGGACCTGGGCACTGGAGAAAAACGATTCGGCGCGGCTGTGCTCATGGATGGTACCCAGCGGCATTTCCTCGATGAAGGAAATGTCGAGGTTGCGGTCGATGGCGAAGCTCACCAGATCATTGATCTCATGGTCGTTGCGGCCCTTCATCACCACGCAATTGAGCTTGGTATTGCGAAATCCCGCGTGGTTGGCGGCGTCGATGCCCTTGATCACCTGCGCCAGATCACCGGTGCGGGTCAGTTCGCGAAAACGTTGCGGGTCCAGGCAATCGAGGCTGATGTTGAGGCGCTTGACCCCGGCGTCGAACAACGGCTCGGCCAGTTTGGCCAGCTGCGAACCGTTGGTGGTCATGCACAGTTCACGCAGGTCGGGCAGGGCGGCGATCTTCTCGCACAACTGCACCACGCCGGGACGGATCAGCGGCTCGCCCCCGGTCAGGCGGATCTTGCGGGTGCCCAGCGCCACGAAGCTTTGTGCCAGTTGATAAATCTCTTCCAGGGTCAGCACCCGTTGGCGCGGCAGAAACTGCATGTCCTCGGCCATGCAATACACGCAACGGAAATCGCAGCGGTCGGTGACCGACATCCGCAGATAGTCCACGCGCCGGGAGAAGCCATCGATCAAGACTCGTTCTGACATGATTTTCTCTCCTGGCACCGCATGCATTGAATGAGTATCCGAAAAACTGTAGGAGCGAGCCTGCTCGCGATGGTCGTTAACGATTACGCGCGCTTTCTGGTTGAACGCGGTGCCCTTGAGTCCATCGCGAGCGGGCTCGCTCCTACAGGTATGAATCAGGTTGTTTTCGGACTTGTTGAGCGCAGGCTAAGAGCAACTTAAGGATTCGTCCAATCACTATTAATGACCGGGTGATCGACCGGGTCGATGATCAACTTTATTTCGTCGTTAAAAGGACTTTATATTATTTTAAGTAGTTGAAAAACAAGGATAAAAATCCGTGATAGAGCATCTCGATAATGTGGTCATAAATAGCGATTAGACAATATTTAAACGCCATTCATATGCTTTCTCCGCAAATCGAACAATGACCTGAATCAGGTCGAAGCCTGTGTGCATTGTCACGGAGAAGTACCATGTCTCAAGTCGACCGCTATAAACTCTACAAAGGTGCCGCCGCTGGTTGGGGGGCGCTGATCGCTGTTACCAAAAACTGGCTGGGCAGTGAAAACGCGCTGAAGAACATTCGCGCCATGCTCAAGACCAACCAGAACGGCGGGTTCGACTGCCCCGGTTGTGCCTGGGGCGAGTCGCCGGAAAACGGCATGGTCAAGTTCTGCGAAAACGGCGCCAAGGCGGTTAACTGGGAAGCCACGGGCCGTTTGGTCGACCCGGCCTTCTTCAACAAATACAGCGTCTCGGCGCTGGCCGAGCAGAGCGATTACTGGCTGGAGTATCAGGGCCGTCTGACCCACCCGATGCGCTATGACGCGGCCACCGACCGTTACGTGGAAACCACCTGGGACGAAGCGTTCGCGACGATCGCCCGGCACCTCAATGCGCTGGAATCGCCGGATCAGGCCGAGTTCTACACCTCGGGCCGGGCCAGCAATGAGGCAGCCTTTCTCTATCAGTTGTTCGTCCGGGCCTACGGTACCAACAACTTTCCGGACTGCTCGAACATGTGCCACGAAGCCAGCGCGGTGAGCATGATCGAAAGCCTCGGCGTGGGCAAAGGCACCGTGGTGTTTGACGACCTGGAGCATGCCGATGCGATTTTCGTCATCGGCCAGAACCCCGGCACCAACCACCCACGGATGCTCGAACCGTTGCGCGAAGCGGTCAAGCGCGGTGCACAGGTGATCTGCATCAACCCACTCAAGGAGCGCGGACTGGAGCGCTTCCAGCACCCGCAGCACCCGATCGAAATGTTGCTGAACGGCTCCGAGCCGACCAACACCGCGTACTTCCGCCCGGCACTTGGCGGTGACATGGCGGTCATGCGTGGCATGGTCAAGTTCCTGCTGCAATGGGAGCGCGAAGCACAGGCCACCGGCGGCGAACCGGTGTTCGACCATGAGTTCATCGCTGAACACACCTCGGGAATGGGCGCCTACCTTGGGGAAGTCGACGCCACCAGTTGGGAGCACATCGAGCAGCAGTCAGGCATGCCCCTGGCGGACATCGAACTCGCTGCCCGCATGTACGCCCGGTCCAAGCGGGTGATCATGTGCTGGGCGATGGGCCTGACCCAACACACGCACTCGGTGCCGACGCTGCAGGAAGTCATCAACCTGATGCTGCTGCGCGGCAATGTCGGCCGTCCGGGCGCGGGTCTGTCACCGGTTCGCGGTCACAGTAACGTGCAGGGCGACCGCACCATGGGCATCAACGAACTGGCGCCTGCGGATTTGCTCGATGCCCTGGAAAAACGCTTCTCCTTCAAGCCGCCGCGTGAGCATGGTCACAACACTGTGATGGCGATTGGCGCGATGGAGCAGGGGCGTTCGAAGGTGTTTATCGCCCTGGGCGGCAACTTTGCCCAGGCCACCCCCGACACGCCGCGCACCCACGCTGCGTTGCGCAAATGCGACCTCACCGTGCACATCGCCACCAAGCTCAACCGCAGCCATCTGGTCACCGGTCGTGAAGCGCTGATCCTGCCGTGCCTGGGCCGCACCGACATCGACATCCAGGCCGAAGGACCGCAAGGCGTCACCGTGGAAGACACCTTCAGCATGATCCACATCTCCCACGGCCAACTGAAACCGAAGTCGAAACACCTGCGCTCGGAGCCTGCGATCATTGCCGGCATCGCCACCGCGACCCTGGGCAAGCACCCGATCGACTGGAACTGGGCCATCGGCGATTACGGCCGCATCCGCAACATGATTGCCGACACCATTCCCGGCTTCGAAGACTTCAACCGGCGCTTGCTGCATCCGGGCGGTTTCCACATGCCCAACGACGCGGCCAAGCGCATCTGGAAAACCGCCAGCGGCAAGGCTCAGTTCACCCCGAGCGTGTTGCCGGAGCACCTGATCAGCGAGGGCGTGCGCAACCTGGCGGTCAAGCCGCACCTGATTCTGCAGACCATGCGTTCCCACGATCAGTACAACACCACGCTGTACGGTTTGGACGATCGCTATCGCGGGGTCTACGGCATGCGCGACGTGGTGTTCGCCAACGCGCAGGACATTCGCCGGCTGGGTTTCGAACCGGGGCAGAAGGTTGATCTGGTGGCGCTGTGGGACGACGAGCGCGAGCGACGGGTCAGCGGTTTCACCCTGATCGCCTACGACATTCCGGCCGGTCAGGCGGCGGCGTACTACCCCGAGACCAACCCGCTGGTGCCGCTGGAAAGTTACGGTGACCGCACCTTCACCCCGACTTCCAAGTTCGTCGCCATCCGGCTGGAACAGGCGAAGGCCAGCAACCTGATCTCGACTTCCGCCGCCTGACACCGGGGGCGGCCCGATGCCGCTCACGTAACCCTTTCGACTTGTGTTGGCTGCAGGCCCCCCGGCCTGACGGTGGCCCGGCCGTGTGCCGCCGTTTTTCAGCCGCGATGAGGATATCGACATGTTTAACCTGGAGGCACTGGACCTGGCGCGCATGCAATTCGCGTTCACGGTTTCGTTCCACATCATCTTTCCCGCCATCACCATCGGGCTGGCCAGTTTCCTGGCGGTGCTCGAAGGGCTTTGGCTGAAGACCCACAACGACACCTACCGCGATCTCTACCATTTCTGGTCGAAGATCTTCGCCGTCAACTTCGGCATGGGCGTGGTCTCGGGGCTGGTCATGGCCTACGAGTTCGGCACCAACTGGAGCCGCTTCTCCGATTTCGCCGGCAGCATCACCGGGCCCTTGCTGACCTATGAAGTGCTCACGGCGTTCTTCCTCGAGGCCGGTTTCCTCGGGGTCATGCTGTTCGGCTGGAACCGGGTAGGGCGCGGCCTGCACTTCTTCTCGACGGTCATGGTCGCCATCGGCACGCTGATTTCGACCTTCTGGATTCTTGCGTCCAACAGCTGGATGCAAACGCCCCAGGGCTTCGAGATCGTCGACGGTCGGGTGATGCCGCTGGACTGGCTGGCCATCGTGTTCAACCCGTCGTTCCCGTACCGCCTGGCGCACATGGCGATTGCCGCGTTCGTGGCCACGGCGTTCTTTGTCGGCTCGTCGGCGGCGTGGCATCTGCTGCGCGGCAACGACACCCGGCAAGTGCGCAAGATGCTGTCGATGGCGTTGTGGATGGCCTTGGTCGTTAGCCCGATTCAGGCGGTGGTCGGTGACGCCCACGGCTTGAACACCCTGGAGCATCAACCGGCGAAGATCGCTGCCATCGAAGGGCACTGGGAAAACAACGGGAGCGAAGCGACGCCGCTGGTGCTGTTCGGTATCCCCGACATGCAGGCCGAGAAGACCAGATATGCAATCGAAATTCCCTACCTGGGCAGCCTGATCCTGACCCACAGCCTCGACAAGCAGATCCCGGCGCTCAAGAGCTTCCCGAAAGAGGACCGCCCCAACGCGACGATCATCTTCTGGAGTTTCCGTGTCATGGCCGGGCTGGGCATGTTGATGGTGCTGGCCGGTGTGCTTGGCCTGGCCCTGCGCCGCAGCGGCGCCATTTACCGCAATCGCTGGTTCCTGCGCCTGATGCTGTGGATGGGCCCAAGCGGCCTGATCGCCATGCTCGCCGGCTGGATCACCACCGAAGTCGGGCGCCAGCCGTGGGCGGTGTATGGCCTGCAGCGGACGGCAAATGCGGCATCGAATCACAGCGTCGCGCAGTTGAGCATCTCGCTGGCGCTGTTCGTGGTGATCTACTTCTCGGTGTTCACGGTGGGCATCGGCTACATGATGAAACTGGTGGCTAAAGGGCCGAAACCCCATCACGAGCATCCGCCTGCGGGGCATTCCGATCAGGTCATCACACCGCGCCGGCCGCTGTCCGCCGACGCTGAAATCCTCGAAACCGACGCCCGCGTCAAATGAAGGAAGGGAGTTGAGTCATGGGTATTCAAGGTATCGATTTATCGTTGATCTGGGGCGTGATCATCGCCTTCGGCGTGATGATGTACGTGATCATGGACGGCTTCGACCTGGGGTTGGGCATCCTGTTTCCGCTGATCCCGGATGCGAAGGAGCGCGATGTGATGATGAACACCGTGGCACCGGTCTGGGACGGTAACGAGACCTGGCTGGTGCTGGGCGGCGCGGCGCTGTATGGAGCATTCCCGCTGGCCTATTCGGTGATTCTCGAAGCGTTGTACCTGCCGCTGATCCTGATGCTGTGCGGCTTGATCTTTCGCGGTGTGGCGTTCGAGTTTCGTTTCAAGGCCAGCCCTGAAAAGCGTCATGTCTGGGACATGGCGTTCATCGGCGGTTCGCTGCTGGCGACCTTCTCCCAGGGCGTGGTGATCGGTACTTACATTGCCGGCATTCCGGTGGTCGACCGCCAGTTCGCCGGTGGTTCGCTGGACTGGCTGGCACCCTTTCCGTTGTTCTGCGGTGTCGGCCTGATCGTCGCCTATGCGCTGCTCGGCAGCACCTGGTTGCTGGTCAAGACCGAAGGCATGCTCGAATCGCGGATGCGCCTGTTCACCCGGCCCCTGGCCTGGCTGCTGTTGGCGGTGATCGGCGTGATCTGCGTGTGGACGCCAATCCTGCATCCGGAAATCGCCACGCGCTGGTTTGCCCATGCGCACCTGGCGGTGTTCGGTGGCTTGGCGGTGCTGGCCTTGCTGGCGATGTTCGGCTTGCTCAGGACCCTGCGCCAACGCCACACCCATTGGCCGTTCGCCTTCACCCTGATGCTGGTGTTCCTCGGTTACATCGGCCTGGCGTTCAGCATCTGGCCGAACATCGTGCCGCCGTCGATCAGCCTGTGGGCAGCGGCGTCACCGCCGACCAGCCAGTTGTTCATCCTGATCGGCGCGCTGTTCATCCTGCCGATCATCCTGATGTACACGGTCTGGAGCTACTACGTGTTCCGCGGCAAAGTGAGGATTGGCGATGGCTACCATTGATAGGAATCAAACCGCACCCGCGCGCTGGTACAAGCGCCTGGGATGGCTGGTGGTGATCTGGCTGGGCAGTGTGGTTGCGTTGGGTGTGTTGGCAGGGGCGTTGCGGATGTTGATGCATGCGGCCGGGATGAGTAGCCACTGATGCGTACTGCCAGAAAACCGAAATGGCAGTTGTGACAAATGACTTGTGGCGAGGGAGCTTGCTCCCGCTGGACTGCGCAGCAGGCCCTCTTTTGGGGCCGCTTCGCAGCCCAACGGGAGTAAGCTCCCTCGCCACAGGTTACTTATTGCTCTCTCTATACTTCTTAAATGAACAGCATTGCCGCAATAGCGGGGCTGTAGGTGATCAGGGATCAATATGACTTTGCATAAAGTGCCCACGTGTTCGTTTTTCGGCCGGTGAATAAACAGGTTGCGGAGATTCCAGGTTGTTTTAGCGGAATACAGCGAACAGTTACTCCAAGCTCTCCGATGGCTTTTTCAACTTTTTTGTCTTCGCTGAAGGGGGCGAGAACAAAGGCGCTAAGTTTTGCGTTCTGTTTGAAGCGTTTTTTGAATTCGTCCAGAGTAGTGATCGTTGTGGTGTTGTCGGACAATTTCTTCTGTGCCGCCTCTAACATGTCTTTTTGAAGGGTGGCCAGTGTTTTCGAGATGTTATTAACGAAATCTTCAGTGTCAAGTTTCAGAAGGTTTTTGCAGTTGTTTCGACAGGAATAGGACACCACATTTTGCTCCAGTTCCTTTATGCCAATCTCGATCCGGACAGGGACGCCACGCTTGATGTGGTACCACTTTTTTTCGCCACTGTTCATGTCCCGCCAATCAACACTGGCCCGAAGGTTTTGCCCCTTCAGTTTTTTCCGGCAAATCTGCTTTTGCAGTTTTTTGCAGTAGTCATGAATGGCATCTGCATTCTGTTCGTTGCGCACGATCGGGATAATAACGACCTGCGTCGGTGCCACGAGGGGCGGGAGTACTAGCCCGTCATCGTCACCATGGGCCATTATCATCGCGCCGATCAATCGCGTGGATACCCCCCAAGACGTGGTCCATGCCAGTTCTTTTATCCCTTCTTTGTTCACGAAGCGGATGTCTGAACTTTGTGCGAAGTTCTGGCCTAAAAAATGAGAAGTACCTGCTTGCAGGGCCTTGCCGTCTTGCATCATCGCTTCAATGGTGTAGGTGCTGACGGCGCCCGGAAAACGTTCCCAGGAGCACTTTTCGCCCTTGATTACTGGTATGGCCAGGTGCTCGGTAGTAAAGCGCTCATAGATATCCAGCATCTTTAGCGTTTCGTCCAAGGCCTCATCATGAGTTGCGTGAACGGTGTGACCTTCCTGCCATAGGAACTCCGATGAGCGCAGGAAAATCCGAGGACGCATTTCCCAGCGCAGTACGTTCGCCCATTGATTGATAAGTAGAGGCAGATCCCGATAACTTTGTACCCATCGTGAAAAGGATGCACCGATGACCGTTTCACTGGTGGGCCTGATGATCAACGGTTCTTCTAGTGTTCCTGCGGGAGTAAGCGCTCCATCCGTTGATTTTTCGAGACGATGATGGGTTACAACCGCGCACTCTTTGGCAAAGCCTTCAACATGCTCTGCTTCTTTTTGAAGAAAGGATAACGGAATCAAAAGTGGAAAATATGCGTTTGAATGCCCTGTGTCTTTGATTTTCTTATCAAGTTCTCGTTGAATCTGCTCCCATATGCCATACCCCCAAGGACGGATTACCATGCAGCCTCGAACTGGAGAGTTCTCAGCCATTTCTGACTGGATAATCACTTGTTGATACCAGTCAGAAAAGTTTTCATTTCTTGTAGGTGATATTGCGTTTTTCATAGGACCCTTGCTTTGAAGTCGAAATTGTTATTCGAAATGGTGTCGTAAGGGGTAGGTATATTTATTGAGCTTTGAAATTTCAAGACTTCATGTGTGGTTTTTCATATTTCAGAAATTTCCTTCAGAAGGATCTTTCTTTTTGTAAAGTTACTTCGCACTTCGAAGTGTTCGTTGACCACAAAGAACCCCCGACGCAATCGCTTCGGGGGCTAGGGCACTCACTGCGCCCCAAACACCGCCGTCCAGTAAATCCCCGCATCGCTCTTCGGGTCGGTCGCATACGCCGCGCCCAGTTCACGGAACTGCGGGTTCATCAGGTTGGCGCAGTGGCCGGGGCTGGTCAGCCAGCCTTCGACCACCTTGCGTACGCTGTCTTGCCCGGCGGCGATGTTTTCGCCGATCTGCTGGAAGTCGTAGCCGGCCAGTTCCGCGCGGTCGCCCGGGGTGCGGCCATCGCGGTCCTTGTGGTCGAAATAGTTGTTGTTGGCCATGGAGCGCGAGTTGCCTTCGGCGGCAGTGGCCAGCGTGGCGTTCCAGGCCAGCGGCGCAGTGGCATTGAAAGACTGGTTGCCGCATTGACGCGGCTTGGTCCGTGCGGCGTTGAGTTCGATGAGCAGCTTCTGGCCCTCGGTCTGCCAGTCGCCCAGGTGTGAACTCAGCAGTGGCCGCGCCACGACGATGCGCCACTGATTGTCCTGGCGGCTGACGCCGACATCGACGAACTGCGGGTCGAGGACGATCTGGCAAAAGCTCTCCTGAATCGCCTTCATCGCCGACGCCGCATCGCGCGGCCCGGACAGGCTGATGGCCTGCACGTTCTTCATCGGATAACCCGCAGTGGCCATGGCCTGCTGTAGATTGCCAATGCTCGGGGCGGTCAGCACCAGGCGCGGGTCTGCCGACAGCGGCGGCAGCTCCGCTGAGACCTGGCCGGCACAGCGTTGCAGTTGGCTACGGTAGACGTTGATCGATTCGACCAATTGCGCTTCGTCCGCCGCGATAGCGTTAGCGGCGAATACCAGGCCCAGAGACAAACCGGCCAAACGCAGTGCGGATGAGATGAAACCCATGAAAATCCCCCTTGAGCAGATGGCACCCATGATGCGCGAAGTTGCCCCGTCTAAGACAACGGAATTATCCAGAGTGTAGTGGGGCGGGTGAAATCATTTCACTACTACACTGAATCGCATCGCTCACCGAGTGACACCGATCATGCGTTTCGACTGGATCGCCAGCTGCCTCACCCTCACGTTGCTTGCCGGCCCGGTGTCCGCTACGGATCAAGAGCAGAAACAGCAAGCGGCCGAGAACAAGGCCGAGGTGCTGGAACAGAAAGCCGCCGAGAATAAAAGCTCCGCACCGGCACCCAAGGCTGAAGCGATTACCCCGTCCGAAGTCCAGGCCGTTGACCCGGCGGGTGTCGCGCCGCTGGACGACGCGATCACGTGCCTGGCCCGCTCCATTTACTGGGAAGCCAGGGGCAGGGACTCCGCCGACATGGAGGCGGTGGCCAACGTGGTCATGAATCGCCTGGGCCACGAGGGCTTTCCGGACACGGTGTGTAAAGTGGTGAAACAGGGTTCGGAGACCAAGAGTTGCCAGTTTTCCTGGTGGTGTGACGGCAAGTCCGATTCGGTCCAGGAAGAGGTGCCTTATGCGATGGCCAAGGAAATCGCGCGCAAGGCCCTGAACAAGGAACTGCCGGACCGCACCCAGGGTGCCCTGTATTTCCATGATCGTACCGTCAAGCCGGATTGGGCCACGCAATACATCAAGACCGTGGATATCGGCTTGTTCCGGTTTTATAAACCACATGACGATTCGGCCAAATAGTAGCGGCTGTTTCGGCCAAATATGGTTTTTTTGCTGAGGTTGCGCACGGGGTTATCGAAACTGAAATGTTTCTGTTTTATAAGCTTCACAACGAAACCGTGCGCGAATGACGCCATAAGCAGGAGCTACACATGAAGCCCACGAGGGTCTGGATCAGTAATCTCGCGTCGATCGCGGCGCAGTCGCAGGCGTGCGTCCAATGACCGTTCTGGTTACCGGTGCAGCCGGTTTCATCGGTTTTCATACGGTTCAGCGCTTGTGCCGCGAGGGTCAGGACGTTGTCGGGATCGACAACCTCAACGACTACTACGACGTGGAACTCAAGCATGCACGCCTCAAGGTGTTGGAGACGTTGCCGGGCTTTCGCTTCCGGAAAATGGACATCGTCGATAAACCGGCCCTGATGAGTCTGTTTCAAGAACACCGTTTTACCGAGGTGGTGCACCTGGCCGCTCAGGCCGGAGTGCGCTACTCGCTGGACAACCCGGATGTCTATGGGCAATCGAACCTGGTGGGTTTCCTCAATGTGCTGGAAGCCTGTCGGCACCATCGCCCCGAGCATCTGATCTACGCCTCGAGCAGTTCGGTGTACGGCACCAACAGCAAGATGCCGTTCAGCGTCGAGGACCCTGTCGAACATCCCGTTTCGCTGTACGCTGCCAGCAAGCGCGCCAATGAGCTGCTGGCCGAAAGTTACTGCCATTTGTATGGTTTGAAAGCCAGTGGCCTGCGCTTTTTTACCGTCTACGGTCCATGGGGTCGCCCGGACATGGCGCTGTTCAAGTTTACCGACGCGATCCTCAAAGACCTGCCCATCGACATTTACAACCAGGGGCAGATGTCGCGCGACTTTACCTACGTCGACGACATTGTCGAAGGTATCGCCCGACTACGCCCAAGGCCTCCGGTGCCGGAAGGCTCTGCCACCGGGGTAAACCGGCTCTTCAACATCGGGCGTGGCATGCCGGTGGCGTTGCTGGATTTCGTCGACTGCCTGGAGTCCGCCCTGGGCCTGCAGGCCCGGCGCAACTACATGCCGATGCAGGCCGGTGATGTGGTCAAGACCTGGGCCGATGTCTCGGCACTGGCCGAGTGGGTGGGCTTCAGCCCGCAGGTGACGCTCGAAACCGGCGTCGGCGAGTTTGTGAAGTGGTATCGACAGTTTTATCAAATTTGAAGCGTTCGCCTCTGATCTCGAAAAATCAAAAAGGGCGAGAGAGACCCGATGAGCCAAGACATTTTTGTATCCGTACTGATCCCCGCCAAGAACGAAGCGAACAACCTCAAGCCATTGCTTGAGGAAATCCGCGTCGCATTGGCCGCTGAGTCTTACGAAATCATCGTCGTCGACGATGGCAGCACCGATTCGACCCTGCAKGARYTGCGGCAGATCCGCCACGACGGCTTGAACACCTTGCGCATCCTGCATCACGAACGGTCGCTGGGGCAGAGCACTTCGCTGTACCACGCCGCGCGGGAGGCCCGCGGGCARTGGCTGGCGACCCTCGATGGCGACGGSCAGAACGACCCGGCGGACATCCCCGGCATGCTGGCGCTGGTGCGCGGCGAACCGGGTCAGGTTGACGTGCAACTGGTCGCCGGGCATCGGGTCAATCGCCGTGAYACSGCGAGCAARCGCTACGCCTCGCGKTTCGCCAACAACCTGCGCCGCCGCCTGCTCAAGGACGCCACCCCGGACACCGGTTGCGGCCTGAAGCTGATCGAGCGCGCGGCRTTCTTGCGCCTGCCGTACTTCGACCACATGCATCGCTATATTCCGGCGCTGATCCAGCGGCATAACGGGCGCATGATCGTGCACCCGGTCAAYCACCGGCCGCGCACGGCCGGGGTGTCGAAATACGGCAACATCGACCGCGCSCTGGTSGGCATTCTCGATTTGTTYGGWGTCTGGTGGCTGATCAAGCGCACGCGGCTGAACACCATTGCCCAGGAGATYGAAGGATGAATCTCTCCCGCGAAGCCTTGTGGCTGATCGTCGGTTTTGCCGGCCAGATCGCCTTTACCGGGCGTTTCGTCTTGCAGTGGCTGTACAGCGAGTACAAGAAACGCAGTGTGATCCCGGTGAGCTTCTGGTACCTGAGCATCGTCGGCAGCAGCTTGCTGCTCGCCTATGCCATTTACCGTGAAGACCCGGTGTTCATCGCCGGCCAGGCCTTTGGCTCCATCGTCTACTTTCGCAACCTGCAATTGATCAAAAAAAGCAAACACCTAAAGGAGTAGGTCATGCGCGGATCGTTATCGACCCGAAATATTACGTTGCTCGTGACTATCGCGATTGCGTTGCTGTTTTTCTGGGGACTGGGCAGCGTGCCGTTCCTCAGTGTCAACGAGGCCCGCCGCGCCGTCACCGTGCGCGAAATGCGCGAGGCAGGCAGCTGGCTGCTGCCTTATATGAACGGCGACTTGTACTTGTCCAAGCCGCCGTTTTTCTATTGGGCCGGCCTGGTTTCAACGGCGGTGCTGGGCAGCTTGTCCGAGTGGAGCGTGCGCCTGCCTTCGGCGTTGGCCGCCGCCTTGTGCTGTGTTGGCACTTATCTGTACGGCGTTCGGCAGGCGGGGCGACAGGTCGGTCTGTTCGCCGTGGTGTTCCTGGCCGCGAACGGTGCCTTCAGCCTGTTCGCACGGCGCTCGGAAATCGAGATGCTGTTGACCCTGCTGTGCTTCGGTGCGCTGCTGGCGGCCTGGCAGTTCATTTTCCAGCAGGGTCGGGCCTTGTGGAGTCGGCTGAGCTACGTGTTGCTGGGTTGTGCACTGCTGACCAAAGGGCCGGTTTGCCTGTTGTGGGTGACGGCGCCGATCCTGGCCTATGCCTTGATCTACCGCGATGCCCGGGCCAAGGCTTATCTGTGCGACGGTAGGGGCTGGCTGATTGCCGTGGTGCTGGGCAGTTCCTGGTACGTGGCGGTGTCTGTGAGTCAGGGCTGGGGCATCTGGGCTTCGATCATCAGCGAAGACATCGTGAAGAAGATCGATGGGCAGGGTGCCGAGGCCTGGTATGCGTACCTGTTGTACCTGGCCGGCGATTTCTTCCCGTTCTGGCTGATCGCATTCGTGCAGCCGCGCAAGTTCTGGGCAATGATCCGCTCGCGCCGCGAGGCGGGCATGCTGCTGTGCTGCACTTTGTTGCCGCTGCTGGTGTTTTCTCTGTTCACCGAAAAGCATGGCAAGTACCTGTTGCCGGTTTATCCGTCGATGGCATTGCTGCTGGCGATGCACTGGTCGGCGCTGCTCGAGGACCTGAAGGGGCGCTGGCGCACGGTCCTGGCCGTTGTGCCCTACGTGATGCTGGCCGGGTTCGTGGTGTTCTACATGTTCGTCGAAGCGCGGGTACTGTCGCACCGGGTTGGCGGTCTTGAGCAGGTGGCCACGCTGGCCGACGGGCAGCCGGGGCAGAAGGCCTATACCCTCGGTGAGCCGGATATCCGTCTGGTCTATTACATGGGCCGGCCGGTGGCGCCGCTGACAGTGGCGCAGTTGCAGTCCGAGTCGCGTCCGGCCGGGCTGCTGTTTGTGCAAGAACCCCTCGCGCCGGAACTGCAGAACCTGGCGTCGTGCCAGGTCGGTGAAATCAACCCGTACCTGAAACCGGACCGTTCAGCGCTGCTGGTGCGCATGGGCGGAGACTGCCGCTGATCGGCTTCCCGGCCGAACACACACGCCAGCACATCACCCGTTCGGACTAGGCAGGGCTAACGATTCTGCCGCGTCCGGCCGGCGCCAAACTTCATGCTCAAAGGGGTGTTGCGTCACGCGCGCCCCGCCAAACGAGCAGAAGGCGCCGCGATGGAGTTTGCATTCAGCGACGAACAGGAAATGATCCGCGCATCGGCCGAGGGCTTCCTCGCCGATGTTTCGGATTCTGCCGCGGTGCGCGCGGCAATGGTCAGTGAACGGGGTTTTGATGAAGCCCTCTGGCAGCGTCTGTGCCAGGAAATGTACTGGCCAGCGATTCACATCCCCGAAACCTACGGCGGCCTCGGTCTCGGCTTTGTCGAGCTGGCAATCCTGCTGGAACAGATGGGCCGGCGCTTGTTGTGCTCGCCGTTCTTCGCCACCGCCTGCATGGCCACGCCCGCGCTGTTGCTGGCCGCCAATGATGAACAGAAGCTGCGCTGGTTGCCGTCGATTGCCGATGGCAGCGCGACCGCGACCCTGGCGTTCAGCAGTGCCAATGGCTGGTCCGCCGACGATGTTCAGGCAACCGTGGTGGCCGAAGGCGACGGGTTCGTCCTCGACGGCACCCTCAAGCATGTGCTCGACGGCCATGGCGCCGACCTGTTGATCATTGCTGCACGACACCCCGGAACCACTGGCGAAAAGGGCATCAGCCTGTTTGCCGTGAACGCCATGAACGCAGGCATCGAACGACAGATGCTGCCGACCATGGACCAGACCCGGCGTCAGGCGCGGATCCAGCTCAAGGGCCTGTACCTTGAAACTGATGCGTTGCTGGGTGAGTTCGGTAACGGCTGGCCGCACCTTGAGCGAGTCCTGCAACTGGCCTGCATCGGCCTGGCCGCCGAGCAGACCGGCGGCGCGCAGCAGGTGCTCGACCTCAGCGTGGCCTACATGCAGGAACGCCAGCAGTTCGGTCGCCCGATTGCCAGTTTCCAGGCCCTCAAGCACCGCGCCGCCGACATGATGCTGCAAGTCGAATGCGCCCGTTCGGCCAGCTATTACGCCGCGTGCGTGGCCCAGGAAGTCCTCGACCCGCAGGGGGATCCGCAGGTTGCGGCCGAACTGCCGCTGGCGGCGGCGCTGGCCAAGGCGCAGTGCTCTGAAACCTATTTCCATTGCGCGTGCGAATCGATCCAGTTGCATGGCGGAGTCGGTTTCACCTGGGAATACGACCCGCACCTCTACTTCAAGCGCGCCCGCGCCAGCGAGAGTTTCCTCGGGCTACCGGCCTGGCATCGCGAGCGCATTGCTTCGGTGATTCTGGGAGAGCAGCCATGAAAATCAGTTTCAGCGAGCAGGACGAACGCTTCCGTCGGGAAGTTGCCGACTGGATGAGCGCCAACCTCTGCGGCAAGTTCGAAGCCCTGCGTTTTCGCGGCGGTCCGGGCGACGAGCACATGTTTCCCGAAGAACGCAAAGCCTGGGAGCGCAAACTCGCCGAGGGCGGCTGGACCTGCGTCGGCTGGGCGCCGGAGCACGGCGGGCGCGGCCTGTCGATCACCCAGCAGGTGATCTTTAACGAAGAGTACGCCCGCGCCGGCGGCCCCGGCCGCATGGGCCATATCGGCGAAGGCCTGGCCGGGCCGACCGTTGCCGCCTTTGGCACGGTCGAACAGCAACAGCGCTTCTTGCCGGGGATCGTCAGCGGTACGTCGTTCTGGTGCCAGGGCTATTCAGAGCCGGGCGCCGGATCCGATCTGGCCAACGTCAAGACCCGCGCCACGCTGGATGAAGCGACCGGCCAATGGCTGATCAACGGGCAAAAAGTCTGGACGTCCCTGGCCCATGAATCGGATTGGTGCTTTGTCATCGCCCGCACCGAACCGGGCAGCATCGGCCATCGCGGCCTGTCGTTCCTGCTGGTGCCGATGGCCCAGACGGAAATCACCGTACGACCGATCGAGCAACTGACCGGCACCTCGGAATTCAACGAAGTGTTCTTCGACGATGCTCGCACCGACGCCGCCAACATCATCGGCGCACCGGGCGAAGGCTGGAAGATCGCCATGGCGCTGCTGGGCTTTGAGCGTGGTGTCTCGACCCTTGGCCAGCAGATGCAGTTCCAGAACGAGCTCAACGAAATCATCGCCATCGCCAAGTCCAATGGCGCCGACCGCGACCCGATCCTGCGTCAGCGCCTGGCCGAAGCCTGGAGCGGGTTGCGGATCATGCGCTACAACTCGCTGCGCATGCTCTCGGGTAGTCAGGACGGTTCGCTGCGCAAAGAGGCGACCATCTACAAGCTGTTCTGGTCGACCTGGCACGCCAGCCTCGGCAAGTTGGCGATGGACGTCCTCGGTGCCGAGGCGGAATTGCTCGAAGCCGCGCCTTACCAGTTGACCCGATTGCAGTCGCTGTATCTGTTCAGCCGCGCCGACACCCTCTACGGCGGCAGCAACGAAATCCAGCGCAACATCATCGCCGAGCGTGCCTTGGGCATGCCCAAAGAGCCGCGTCCGCGCGCCTGAAAGGAGAGAGTTCATGTCTGTACCTCAATATGTTGAAGGGCGCGGTTTGCTGCGCGGCAAGTCGGTACTGATCACCGCCGCCGCCGGTGCCGGGATCGGTTTTTCCGCCGCCGTGCGTGCCGCCGAAGAAGGCTGCCGTGCGTTGATGATCAGCGATATCCATGAAGGCCGGTTGACCGAAGCGGTGCTGAAGATCCGCGAAACCACCGGGCTGCAGCAGGTCTTCGGCCAGGTCTGCAACGTCGCCGACGAAGCTCAGGTGCAACAGCTGATCGCCTGCGCCGAGCGTGATCTGCAAGGCGTCGACGTGCTGATCAACAACGCCGGCCTCGGCGGCTCGCGCCTGCTGGTGGAGATGGGCGACGAAGAATGGAACCGGGTGTTGGATGTAACGCTCACCGGCACCATGCGCATGACTCGCGCCATGCTGCCGAAAATGATGGAGCGGCGTGCCGGGGTGATCGTCAACAACGCCTCGGTGCTGGGCTGGCGCGCGCAGAAAGAACAGTCGCACTACGCCGCCGCCAAAGCTGGCGTGATGGCGCTGACCCGCTGCGCAGCGGTCGAGGCCGCCGACTACGGCATCCGCATCAACGCGGTCAGCCCGAGCATTGCCCTGCACGATTTCCTGCGCAAATCCGCGCCCCAGGCGGTGCTCGATCAACTGGCCGCCAACGAAGCGTTCGGCCGCGCCGCCGAAGTCTGGGAAGTGGCCAACGTGATGATGTTCCTGGCCAGTGACTACAGCTCCTACATGACCGGCGAAGTGTTGTCGGTGTCCAGCCAGAGGGCGTGACCATGCCACGAATTTTCGACACGCCGATGGCCTTGTTCGACGCCGTGGGTCAAGAGCTCGGTGTCAGCGAATGGCTGCTGCTGGAGCAGGACCGCATCGACCAGTTCGCCGACGCCACGGGCGATCACCAGTGGATTCACGTCGATCCGCTCAAGGCCGCCAGCGGCCCGTTTGGCGCCTGCATTGCCCATGGCTACCTGAGCCTGTCGCTGGTCAATCTGTTCTTGCCGCAGATCGTCGAAGTCCGTGGTCTGGCCATGGGCGTCAACTACGGCTGCGAGCGGGTGCGCTTTCCCTCGGTGGTGCGCGTCGGTTCGCGGGTGCGCGGTAGTGCACAACTGATCGCGGTCGAGGAAGTGAAGGGCGGCGTACAGGCGACCGTCCGCGTCAGCGTCGAAATCGACGGCGAGGAACGTCCTGGCTGCGTGGTCGACACCATCAGTCGCTATTACCCGGCCTGACCTTCAACAGCATTTTCGAGGAACTGAACATGAAAGAAGCCGTCATCGTTTCCACCGCTCGCACTCCGATCGGCAAAGCCTTTCGCGGTGCGTTCAATGACACCGAAGCGCCGCAACTGGGCGGCCACGTGGTGCGCGAAGCCGTGCGCCGTGCCGGCATCGAGCCGGGTGAAGTGGACGACGTGATTATCGGCGCCGCGGCGCAGCAGGGCACACAGTCCTATAACCTGGGCCGCCTGTGCGCGATTGCCGGTGGCTTGCCGGCGTCGGTTGCCGGGATGGCGGTCGAACGCCAGTGCTCGTCGGGCCTGATGAGTATCGCCATGGCGGCCAAAGGCATCATGTGCGACGAAATCGACATCGCCGTGGCCGGTGGCCTGGAGTCGATTTCCCTGGTGCAGAACAAGCACAAGAACCTGTATCGCAACCAGTCGGGTTCGGTGATCGAGCTGGACCCGCACGCCTATATCCCGATGATCGAAACCGCCGAGATCATCTGCGCACGTTATGGCATCTCCCGCGACGAGCAGGACGAATACAGCTATCAGAGCCAGCTGCGTACCGCACAGGCCCAGAGCGCCGGGCGCTTCGACCGCGAACTGGCACCGCTGACCAGCCGCCAGATGATCGTCGACAAGGCCACGGGCGAAACCCGCCATGAGTCCGTCACTTTGCTGCGCGACGAGTGCAACCGCATCGACACCAGCCTCCAGAGCCTGAAGGCACTGGAGCCGGTATGGCCGGGCGGTCAGTGGAGCGACAAGGGGCGTTTCATCACCGCCGGCAATGCCTCGCAGCTGTCCGACGGTGCGTCGGCCTCGGTGTTGATGAGTGCGAAAATGGCCGAGAAGCGTGGCCTGGAACCGCTGGGGATCTATCGCGGCATGGCCGTCGCCGGCTGCAACTCCGACGAGATGGGCATCGGCCCGGTGTACGCCATTCCCAAGCTGCTCAAGCGCCACGGCCTGACCATGGATCACATCGGTCTGTGGGAGTTGAACGAAGCGTTCGCCTGCCAGGTGCTGTACTGCCGCGACACCCTGGGCATTCCGGCCGAACGCCTGAACGTCAACGGCGGAGCGATCTCCATCGGCCATCCGTTCGGCATGTCCGGAGCGCGGATGGTCGGCCATGCGCTGGTCGAAGGCCAGCGTCGCGGTTTGCGTTATGTGGTGGTGAGCATGTGCATCGGTGGCGGCATGGGTGCTGCTGCTCTATTCGAGGTGGTCTGAATGATTAGCGCTCAACATATCCAGGCGACCATGGCCCGTTACGTGGAGCTGGTGGATGTCGGCGACATCGAGGGCATCCTCGCGCTATACGCCGAAGACGCCACCGTTGAAGACCCGGTCGGCCAGGTGCCGTTGCAGGGCATCGACGCCATCGCGCGCTTTTACCGTGAAGGGCTGGGGGCGATGAAGGTCTCGGCAACCCAGACCGGCCCGGTGCGCGCGACACTCAACGGTTGCGGCGCGATGCCGTTCCGGGTCGACATGGAGTGGGGCGGGCAACCGTGCTCGCTGCATGTGATCGACGTGATGGAGTTCGATGCCGACGGCAAGATCCGTTCGATGAAAGCCTACTGGAGTGAAGTTAACGTAACCCCGCGAGGTGCAGCATGAATCTGGAGCAGCGTATCGCCCGCCTGGAAGCGCTGGAGGACATCCGCCAGCTCAAGCATCGCTACCTCAACGCCTGCGACCTCAAGCAGGTCGAGGTGATTGCCGATTGCTTTGCCGAAGGTGAAGTGCTGATCGATTACGGACCGTTGGGGATCTTTTGCGAGCGCGACAGTTTTGCCGCGCTGTACCGCGAACTGGCCTGCCATGAGCGGGTGATCGACCTGCATCATGGCGCCAATCCGGAAATCGAGGTGCTGAGCGAGAGTGAAGCCCAGGGCCGTTGGGCCCTGTGGTATTTCAACCTGGATGGCGAGAGCGGGGCGACGCGGCAGCTGGGTGGCTTTTATCAGGACCGTTACCAGCGTATCGCCGGACAATGGAAGATAGTCGCCACCCGTTTTACCGCTCACTTGGAAGTGGCGCGTTCCTGAAGGCCGCTCACTCAAGAGCTGACCCAACCCATCCCCCCTGTGGGAGCGAGCCTGCTCGCGATGGCTGCGTGACAGGCAACATCAATTTTGAATGTGCCGGCCTCATCGCGAGCAAGCTCGCTCCCACAGGTTCAGTGGCCGTATGCAAAATCTGCGAACTACCCAAATCACTGTGGGAGCGAGCTTGCTCGCGATGGCGGCGTGTCAGGCAACATCAATGTTGAATATGCCGGCCCCTTCGCGAGCAGGCTCGCTCCCACAGTTTTTTGTGGTGACGCCGACATTGCGAGTATCCCCAATCCCCTGCGGGCTTGCCCGCGATGGCGGCGTGTCAGGCAACATCAATGTTGGATGTGCTGACAGCCATATCAGGATTCTGTGTACGGCCGGTTTCGTAGAAGGCCTTGAGGTTCTCGGCAATCTGTCGCACGACCTTGTTGAAGGCCTTGGCCAGCAATCCTTCAAACAGCCTGCCACCGCGCAGGCTGTAACTCATTTGCAGGGTGATGCGGGTCGCGTTGCCTTCGGCTTGCAAGGCATAACTGAAGCTCGCCTCGCGAAACGGAAAGGGCGAGTCATTGTCGCCCTTGTGCAACCGCAGCACGAAACCAGTGCCTTCCCGCCACTGCACCACGCTTTCATCCAGATACTGACCGCCCTTGCGCAACACCCGGCGACTGGCGCCGACGCCTTGCGTTGCGCCGGGATGAAACTGGCAACCGGTGAGCCCCGGTACGTAGTGTGGGGCGAGGCTCAGGTCGCGCAGTTTGATCCAGGCGGCTTGTTGCGTGAGGTTCAGTACAACGCTGTGGCTGGCTACGGGCATCTCGAAAGTCCTCTTATGAATGGGATTGGGCCGCATCGAGAAACGCCGGGCGTTCGCCTGCGCCATGCACCGCGATGTCCGCGCCACTGACGTAACGGGCCAGCGTCGAGGCCAGGTACAGGCAGGTGTCGCCGATGTCTTCCGGGGTCGCCAGACGTTGCAGCGGGATGGTCGCCGCCACCCGGGCAATGCCCGCGTCGTCACCATAATGCATGGCCGCCTGTTCGGTGAGAATCAGCCCGGCGGTGACGGCGTTGACCCGCACCTTCGGCGCCCATTCCACCGCCAGTGAGGTGGTCAGGTTCAGCAATCCGGCCTTGGCCGCGCCATAAGCGGCGGTGCCGGGGGAAGGGCGGGTGGCGCTGACGCTGCAGATGTTGATGATCGCGCCGCCATCGGCCTGGGCTTGCATCACCTGGTTGGCCTGCTGGCACAGGTTCAGTGGCGCAATCAGGTTCAAACGGATGATTGCCTCGCTGAAACGCGGCGAGGCTGTCGCGGCGTCGGCATTCGGTGAACCGCCGGCGTTGTTGACCAGCACATCGAGGCGCCCGAAGCGCTCGACGATTTGTGCGATCAAGCGCCCGGATTGCTCGACATCGCGCAGGTCACAGGGCAGGAACAGCGCCTCGCGCCCGGCGCTGGCCGGCAGGGTTGGCGGGGCTTCGCGACCGCAGATCACCACCTCGGCGCCGCAGTCCAGAAAGCGCTGAGTAATGCCGCGTCCGACACCTTTGCCACCGCCGGTGACCAGTATCACTTTGCCGTGAAAGTCCATTGGATCAAGCATGGGAATTCTCTTTCTGTCGCTCGGGTATGCCGTCGATGCTAGGTCTGTGGTCCCTGTAATCCAACGTCCGATGAGACTAGAGACTGTAGGAGCGAGCCTGCTCGCGATGGACGTCAACGAAAACGTGTTCTGCCTGACTGAACGCGTTGTCCTGGCGTTTTTCGCGAGCAGGCTCGCTCCTACAGGGGAGAGGGCGTAGTCCTGTCGGACGATGTTGGCGACTCGGGCCCTCGGAATAATCCGGGTACAACAACAGGCCGGGAGGACACCTTATGGGCGCTTCAGCGCAAGGGCACTTCGTTACGCTGCCGGATGGTTTGCAGCTGCACTATCGTGATGTCGGCAACGGCGACCCCGTGATCTTCATTCACGGCAGCGGGCCGGGCGCCAGCGGGCACAGCAACTTCAAGCAGAACTACCCGGTGTTTGCCGAGGCCGGTTACCGGGTCATCGTTCCCGACCTGCCGGGCTACGGCGCTTCGGACAAACCCGACACCCTCTACACCCTGGATTTCTTCACGGCCGCGCTGAGCGGTCTGCTCGACGCCCTGGACATCCAGCGCTGCGTGCTGGTCGGCAACTCCCTGGGCGGCGCAATCGCGATCAAACTGGCCCTCAACCAACCGCAGCGTGTCAGCCGTCTGGTGCTGATGGCCCCCGGTGGCCTGATGGAAAAGGAACAGTATTACCTGCAGATGGAAGGCATCCAGAAAATGGGTGCGGCTTTCGCCAAGGGTGAGCTGAACGATGCGGCGGGCATGCGTCGCCTGCTGGCCCTGCAACTGTTCGATGAAAGCCTGATCAGCGACGAGACGGTCAACGAGCGGGTAGCCGTGGTGCAACAGCAACCGGTGTGCGTGCTGTCGACCATGCAGGTGCCGAACATGACGTCGCGCCTGGGCGAGTTGCAGTGCCCGATCCTCGGCTTCTGGGGCATGAACGACAAGTTCTGCCCGTCCTCCGGTGCCCAGACCATGCTTGAACACTGCAGCAACATCCGCTTCGTGATGCTCAGCGAGTGCGGGCATTGGGTTCAGGTCGAGCACCGTGATCTGTTCAACCGCCAGTGCCTGGCGTTTCTTCAGGAGGCCCGCGGATGAGCGTGCAATTGCGCCGTGAGTTCGGCGAAGAGCTTTATCAGGCGCTGCTCAGCGGCTCCACCCTGGCGCCGCTGACCGAGCGTTGGCCGTCGATCAGCATCGAAGACGCCTATCACATTTCCCTGTACGCCATTGAGCGTCGGGTGGCGGCCGGTGACCAGATCGTCGGCAAGAAAATCGGCGTGACCTCGGCGGCGGTGCAGCAGATGCTCAACGTGCATCAGCCGGATTTCGGCTTCATCACCCGGCAGATGTCCTTCGATAACGATGCGCAGATTTCCCTGTCGGCCAACAAACTGATCCAGCCACGGGCCGAGGGCGAGATCGCCTTCAAGCTCAAGCATGATCTGGTCGGCCCCGGCATCACCGAAGCCGACGTACTGGCTGCCACCGAATACGTGATGCCGTGCTTCGAGATCGTCGACTCGCGGATTCACGACTGGCGCATCCGCATCCAGGACACCGTGGCCGACAACGCCTCCTGCGGCGTGTTCGTGCTGGGCGACAGCCAGGTCGACCCCCGCGAGCTGGACCTGCCCAACCTGCGCATGCGCGTGTCCAAGAACGGTGAGCCCCTGAGCGAAGGCCTGGGTTCGGCGGTCCAGGGCAATCCGCTGACCGCCGTGGCCTGGCTGGCCAACACCCTGGGTGCCTTCGGCATTCCGTTCAAGGCCGGGGAAATCATCCTGTCCGGATCCCTGGTACCACTGGAACCGGCCCGTGCCGGCGACCACTTTTCGCTGACTATCGATGGCCTGGGCAGTGCCCGGGTGTCTTTCTGCGCCTGACTTTTGGAGTTTGACCCAATGAGCAAAAAACTCAGAGCGGCCATTATCGGCCCGGGCAACATCGGCACCGATCTGCTGATGAAAATGTGCCGATCGCAATGGATCGAGCCGGTGTGGATGGTGGGTGTCGACCCCGAATCCGAGGGCCTGAAACGTGCCCGGGAAATGGGCATCAAAACCACCGCCGGCGGCGTCGACGGCTTGCTGCCCCACGTCCTCGACGATGACATCCGTATCGCCTTCGATGCCACCTCGGCCTACGTGCATGCGCAAAACAGCCGCAAGCTCAACGAGCTGGGGGTGATCATGATCGACCTCACGCCAGCGGCCATCGGCCCGTTCTGCGTGCCGCCGGTCAACCTCAAGGAGCACGCGTCGAGCCTGGCGATGAACGTCAACATGGTCACCTGCGGTGGCCAGGCGACCATCCCGATGGTGGCGGCGGTGTCCCGGGTGCAACCGGTGAGCTACGGCGAAATCGTCGCGACGGTGTCCTCCGGTTCGGTCGGCCCGGGCACACGACAGAACATCGACGAATTCACCCGCACCACCGCCGGTGCGGTGGAGAAGATCGGCGGCGCCCGACGCGGCAAGGCGATCATCGTGATCAACCCGGCCGAGCCGCCGCTGATGATGCGCGACACCATCCACTGCCTGACCGATGACGAGCCGAATCAGGATGCGATCCGCACTTCGGTGCTGGAGATGGTCCGCGAAGTGCAGCGCTATGTGCCCGGCTACAAGCTGATCAACGGGCCGGTGTTCGACGGGCGCAAGGTGTCGATTTTCATCGAGGTCGAAGGCCTCGGCGATTTCCTGCCCAAGTCCGCCGGCAACCTCGACATCATGACCGCCGCCGGATTGCGCACAGCCGAGATGTTCGCCGAAGAAGCCCACAAGGGCACCCTGCAACTGCCAGTCCGTTGAGTGGAGATGAGTATGAATTTGCAAAGTAAGAGCGTCCGTCTGCACGACATGAGCCTGCGCGACGGCATGCACGCCAAACAGCACCAGATCAGCATCGAACAAATGGTCTCGGTGGCCACCGGCCTCGATGCTGCGGGTGTGCCGCTGATCGAGATCACCCACGGCGATGGCTTGGGCGGTGCGTCGCTGAACTACGGTTTCCCCGCTCACAGCGACGAGGAATATTTCGCTGCGGTGATCCCGAAGATGAAACAGGCCAAGGTCTCGGCCCTGTTGTTGCCGGGGATCGGTACCCTCGACCACCTGAAAATGGCCCACGAACACGGTGTGTCGACCATTCGTGTCGCCACTCACTGCACCGAGGCGGACGTGTCCGGCCAGCACATCGGCATGTCGGCGAAGATGGGCCTGGATACCGTCGGCTTCCTGATGATGGCGCACATGGTCAGCCCGGAGAAATTGCTGGAGCAGGCGCGCCTGATGGAAAGCTACGGCGCCAACTGCATCTACTGCACCGACTCGGCCGGCTACATGCTGCCCGATGAAGTGACGCAAAAGATCGGTGCTTTGCGTGCCGGCCTGAATGCCGGGACCGAAGTCGGGTTCCACGGCCACCACAATATGGGCATGGCCATCGCCAACTCCCTGGCCGCGATCGAGGCCGGTGCTGCGCGGATCGACGGATCGGTTGCAGGTCTTGGCGCGGGGGCGGGCAATACGCCGCTGGAAGTGTTCGTCGCGGTGCTGGAGCGCATGGGCGTTAACAGTGGAATCGATCTGTACAAGATCATGGACGTGGCCGAAGACCTGGTGGTGCCGATGATGGACCAGCCGATCCGCCTCGACCGCGATGCCCTGACGTTGGGTTATGCCGGGGTCTACAGCTCGTTCCTGCTGTTCGCCAAGCGTGCTGAACAGAAGTACGGGATTGCCGCTCGCGAGCTGCTGGTGGAACTGGGCCGTCGCGGCACGGTGGGAGGGCAGGAAGATATGATCGAGGATCTGGCGCTGACCCTGTCACGGGCCCGAGGGGTTTTGCCAACCTGATCCTTGAAGCAACGAAAAAACCACCGGGATTCGGTGGTTTTTTATGGCTGTTGCAAACAGCACTCAAGGCAGCAGATTGCGCACCACTGGCGGGTAACAGTTGATGGCCATGCTCAAACAGCTGAAGTAGGCCGTGGTCGGTCGGTAGGCTTCATTCTTGAACAGTTGGCACAGGCTGGTGGAAGTACCCGCACAGAGGATGATGAACAGAGCACAAGTGGATTTGCGCATGGTGGCTCTCGACACGGTTTTATTGTTGTAGAAACAGGTTATGGCGGCGGTTCGCGAGTGGCTTCGTCCGAATGGACTAGCCGATCGATTTGAAACTGTCCCTTCACTTGTGGGTGCTCCCGGGACCTGTGCCTGGCTGCAATCCCCTGTGGGAGCGAGCTTGCTCGCGATAGCGGTCTGACAGAAATATCAATGTTGAATGTGATGGCCTCATCGTCGGAACGCCGCCCGGAGCAAGCTCGCTCCCACAGTTTCTATCGCATAATGGCGAGCCTCGATGGTGTGTCAGGGTGTTCTTCAGGGGATGCAGGATTTGTTGATCTGGCGGACATGGTGCTTTGTGTTGATCGTCCTGTTGTCTGGCTGCGGCAGCAGTGACCCCCTCGAAACCTTCGGCGGCCCGACCATGGGCAGCACTTATTCGATCAAGTATGTGCGCCATGCCGGCCTGCCGGCGCCGGACGTGGTCCGCGCCCAGGTTGAGCAGATCCTCGCTGACATTGATCGGCAAATGTCGACCTACCGCAGCGACTCGGACATCGAGCGCTTCAATGCATTACCGGCCAACCGCTGTCAGGCAATGCCGGCGTCGATTCTCGAATTGGTCCGCGTGGGCGAGCGACTGTCAGTGCAAAGCGACGGTTCCTACGACCTGACGGTGGAGCCGCTGCTGAACCTCTGGGGATTTGGTCCGCAGGCTCGCGGGGAAAAAGTCCCGACCGCCGGAGCGCTCGCCGAAGCCCGCCAGCGCGTCGGCCATGAACACTTGCGTATCGATGGCGACCAGTTGTGCAAGGATGCCCCCGTCGAGGTCGACTTCAACAGCATCGCCGCCGGTTATGCGGTGGACACGATTGCCGCAAGACTCGAGGTGATGGGCATCCATGACTACCTCGCCGAGGCCACGGGCGAACTCAAGGCGTCCGGCAGGAAGGCCGACGGCTCGCCATGGCGCATCGCCCTGGAAGAGCCGCGGGATGATCGGCAGGTGGCCGAGCGCGTCATTGTCGTCGACGGCTATGGCCTGTCCACCTCCGGCGACTATCGTAATTACTTCGAGCAGGACGGCCAGCGTTTTTCCCACACCTTCGATGCGCGCACCGGTACGCCGGTCTCACATAACCTGGCATCGGTCACGGTGATTCATCCTTCGGCGTTGATGGCCGATGGCTTATCGACGCTGTTGTTGATACTTGGCCCGGAGCGCGGTTGGGACTACGCAGAAAAACACGATATCGGCGCATTTTTTGTGATTCGTGCCGATACAGGTTTCGTCACACGCAGCAATCACGCTTTTGAGCGCATCAATGGCAAAAAAACCGAATGATTTCGGCGATTCGAGCATTGAAAACTGGCGTTGTAGTGCAGGCAAAAGTAGCCTACGACGCGACCAAGGGTTAATGTGCGCGGCGTTGACGCTTCTATAGACTGTGTCCGGGTTCTGCACTGGCCCCAAATTGTTCCTTCATGCCACGCATTGGCGTGATTTAGCCGCAGGCGCCGAGGGTGCCGCGGCCTGTTCTGAGGAGTACGCATGGCTGTCTACAACTACGACGTGGTGGTGCTGGGTTCCGGCCCGGCGGGGGAAGGCGCGGCAATGAACGCCGCCAAGGCAGGGCGCAAGGTCGCGATGGTCGATAGCCGTCGCCAGGTCGGCGGCAACTGCACTCACTTGGGCACCATCCCGTCCAAGGCACTGCGTCACTCGGTGCGGCAGATCATGCAGTTCAACACCAACACGATGTTCCGGGCCATTGGTGAGCCGCGCTGGTTCTCCTTCCCGGACGTGTTGAAAAGCGCCGAGAAAGTCATTTCCAAACAAGTCGCTTCGCGTACCGGCTACTACGCCCGTAACCGCGTCGACGTGTTCTTCGGCACCGGCAGCTTCGCCGACGAGCAAACCATCGAAGTGGTCTGCGCCAACGGCGTGGTCGAAAAACTGGTGGCCAAGCACATCATCATCGCCACCGGTTCGCGTCCTTATCGCCCGGCGGACATCGATTTCCACCACCCGCGTATCTACGATAGCGACACCATCCTCAGCCTCGGCCACACCCCGCGCAAACTCATCGTCTACGGCGCCGGCGTGATCGGTTGCGAATATGCCTCGATCTTCAGCGGTCTGGGGGTATTGGTTGAATTGGTGGACAACCGTGGTCAGTTGCTGAGCTTCCTCGACTCGGAAATCTCCCAGGCCCTGAGCTACCACTTCAGCAACAACAACATCACGGTTCGCCATAACGAAGACTATGACCGCGTCGAAGGCGTGGACAATGGCGTGATCCTGCACCTCAAGTCCGGCAAGAAGATCAAGGCCGACGCCTTGCTCTGGTGCAACGGTCGTACCGGCAACACCGATCAGCTGGGGCTGGAAAACATCGGCGTGAAGGTCAACAGCCGTGGCCAGATCGAAGTCGACGAGGCGTATCGCACTTGCGTGCCGAACATCTACGGCGCCGGTGACGTGATCGGCTGGCCGAGCCTGGCCAGTGCCGCCCACGACCAGGGCCGTTCGGCCGCTGGCAGCATCGTCGATAACGGCAGCTGGCGTTTCGTGAATGACGTGCCGACCGGCATCTACACCATTCCGGAGATCAGCTCGATCGGCAAGAACGAGCAGGAGCTGACCCAGGCCAAGGTGCCGTATGAAGTCGGCAAGGCGTTCTTCAAGAGCATGGCGCGGGCGCAGATCGCCGGTGAGCCGCAAGGCATGCTGAAAATCCTGTTCCACCGTGAAACCCTGGAAGTGCTGGGCGTTCACTGCTTCGGTTATCAGGCGTCGGAGATCGTGCACATCGGTCAGGCGATCATGAACCAGCCGGGCGAACTGAACACGCTGAAGTACTTCGTCAACACCACGTTTAACTACCCGACCATGGCCGAAGCCTATCGGGTAGCCGCGTACGATGGCCTCAACCGGCTTTTTTGAGCGGCTCCGGCCGGTGGCCTGAGCCGGCCGGGGAGACCGATTTCAGCAATTCTCGAGCGTGGCAGTGGCCAAACCGGGAAAGTCTGTAATCAGGCTGTCAACGCCGAAGTCGGCGAGTCTGCGCATCAGCGCGGGCTCGTTGACGGTCCACACCGACACATGCAGCCCCTGACGCTGCGCCCTTTGCAGGCGTTCCGGCGTGCACAGGGTCCAGTTCAGCGCCAGAATCTCACAGCCATAGCTGGCCGCGACCTTCAGCGGGTCGAGCCAGGCGTACTCGGCCACCAGCCCGCGGGATACGTCCGGCACCAACTCCAGCGCCGCCTTGAGCACTTCACGGGAACTCGAGGTGATGGTCACCTTGTCCATCAGGCCATGGCGCTGCACCATTTCGCGAATTGCCAGCACGGTGGTTGCGGCACGCATCCGTGATGCGCTTTTGACTTCCAGCTGCCAGTGATCGAAGTCGCACTTCTCGAACAGTTCTTCCAGCGTCGGAATCGGGCACGGCTTCACCCAGCCCGGGCCGCCCTTGCGTGCGTCATAGGTCACAAGCTCAGCCGCCGTGTGTTCGACGACCTTGCCGCGACGGTCGGTGGTGCGTTTGAGGGTCGGGTCGTGGATGACCATCAGTTCGCCATCCATGGACAGGTGCAGGTCCAGTTCGCAGCGACGCACGCCGTGCTTGAGACATTCCTGAAAGCTGGTCAGGGTGTTTTCCGGTGCTTCGCCCTTGGCGCCGCGATGGCCGTAGATGAGGGTCACGGTTCTTCCTTAAATTAATTGCCTGATTCGAGTTGTTCGCGGGCCAGTCGTCGTTCCTGGGCCTGCTTTTGCAAGATGTGGCGGGCCAGCAGTTGGCGTTGGGCGTCGGTCAGGTGTTCGAACTCGGTGCCAACGTCATAGCCATCGCCCTTGCGGTCGCAATGGGTGACGCGAGCGCGCAGCAGCAGGCCCAGGGCCTGCGGCATCAGCACCAGCTTGACCGACAGGCGTGCGCCGGCGGCGATGGGCGCTGGATGCTGAAAGTCGATGCCGCCTTCGGAAATGATCACCGGCCGCGGTTCGCCGATCTGCCCGAGCACTGTCAGGGCGACGACCTGACTCAGCAAATCGATGCGTTTGTTCTGGGATTTGAGGAATGCGGCGGTCGTGCGGTCGCGTTCACTGATCTGGCGCAACAGGTGTTGCGACTCGAATTCGCTCAGGTGCAGCTCGCTGAGCAAGTTGAAGAGTGGGGAAGCATCCTGCAACACTTCCTGGCCTGTGGCTTCAGCAGCGGACAGGGGCCGAATTTCCAGTGCGATCGTGTCCTCGATACGGTAGTATTCGCGGCGATCTTCTTCATCTAATGTCGACATGGCGAACCCATGGTAGCGGCGGTGGTCTGAGTGTAAAGCTGGTTATCGACCCCCGCCACAAGGACGTTCCTTTTCCCTCCGAACAAGCCCCGACATGTTCAGACCTCTCTTCGTATTTATCGGCACGCGTTACACCCGTGCAAAGCGTCGCAATCATTTTGTGTCATTCATTTCCCTGACTTCGATGATCGGGCTCGCCCTTGGCGTGGTCGTGATGATCGTGGTGCTGTCGGTGATGAACGGCTTCGATCATGAGATGCGCACCCGCGTGCTGGGCATGGTGCCCCACGCGACCATCGAGTCCGGCGAGCCGATCAGCGATTGGCAAAGCCTGGCGGCCAAGGTCAAGCAGAACCCGCAGGTGGCGGCCGTGGCGCCGTTTACGCAAATGCAGGGCTTGCTGACCAATAACGGCAAGGTCTCGAAAGTGCTGCTCAATGCCATCGACCCGGCGCAAGAGCGCCAGGTGTCGATCATTGATCACTTCATGACCCAGGGAAAACTCGACGACCTGGTGCCGGGCGAGTTCGGCATCGTCATCGGCGACAAGGCCGCGGCCAAGCTCGGTGCCGCGATCGGCGACAAGCTGACGTTCGTGGCACCGGAAGTCACCGTGACCCCGGCCGGGATGTTCCCGCGCATGAAGCGCTTTACCGTGGTCGGCATCTTCCATGTCGGTGCCGGTGAGCTCGATGGCTATCTGGGCGTCACCAACCTGCAGGATCTGGCCCGGCTGCACCGCTGGAAGCCGGATCAGGTCCAGGGCCTGCGCCTGAAGTTCGACGATCTGTTCCAGGCACCGCGCACTGCGTGGAGCATCGCCCGCGATCTCGGTGAAGACCGCTACTACGCCCGCGACTGGACCCGCACCCACGGCAACCTGTACCAGGCGATCCGCATGGAAAAAGCCATGATCGGCCTGTTGCTGCTGCTGATCGTTGCCGTCGCGGCGTTCAACATCATTTCCACGCTGGTGATGGTGGTGAACGACAAGAAGGGCGACATCGCGATCCTGCGCACGCTGGGCGCCACGCCGGGCACGATCATGCGCACGTTCATGGTGCAAGGCACGGTGATTGGTGTGGTCGGTACCGCGATCGGCGCGGTGGTCGGGATCTTCGCCGCGCTGAATGTCAGTGCCGCGATCTCGGCCCTCGAAGGATTGATCGGGCACAAGTTCCTCAACGCCGACGTGTATTTCATCGATTACCTGCCATCGCAAGTGCAGAGCCAGGACGTGGTGATGGTCTGCTCTGCGGCGTTGGTCCTGAGTTTCCTCGCCACCCTGTATCCAGCCTGGCGTGCCGCGCGCACCCAGCCTGCGGAGGCGCTACGTTATGAGTGAGTCGGGCATGAGTGATAAAGCAATCTTGAGCTGCCGCAGCCTGGGCAAGTCCTACGAGGAAGGCCCGGAATCGGTGGAAGTGTTGGCCGGCCTGCAACTGGAGTTGCACCCGGGCGAGCGCGTGGCGATTGTCGGCAAGTCGGGCTCGGGCAAAAGTACCTTGCTCAACCTGTTGGGTGGCCTCGATACGCCGACCAAGGGCAGCGTCTGGCTCGACGGCGAGGAACTGTCGGCGCTGAGCGAGAAGAAACGCGGCCTGCTGCGTAATCGCGCCCTCGGCTTCGTGTATCAGTTCCACCATCTGCTGCCGGAATTCACTGCGCTGGAAAACGTCTGCATGCCGCTGCTGATCGGCAAGACCGCGATCCCGGAGGCGCGTCAGCGTGCCACGGCGTTGCTGGAGCGGGTAGGGCTGGGCCATCGCCTGGAGCACAAACCGGCCGAATTGTCCGGTGGTGAGCGTCAGCGTGTGGCCATCGCCCGCGCCCTGGTGAACACACCGGGCCTGGTGATGCTCGACGAGCCGACCGGCAACCTCGACTCCCACACCGCGCAAGGTATTCAGGATTTGATGCTGGAACTCAGCACCTCGATGCGCACGGCGTTCCTGGTGGTGACCCACGACATGAACCTGGCCCGCCAGATGGACCGCGTCCTGCACCTGCAGGAAGGCTGTCTCACTCCCATCTGATTGGCTGAAACCCGATGCCTGAAAGGGCGTCGGGTCTTTTATTTCTATACGGTGCCCCAGCGAATGTTCAGACCGTTATCGATCTTTATCGGCACGCGCTATACCCGCGCCAAGCGCCGCAATCGCTTTGTTTCCTTCATCTCGATGACGTCGATGATCGGCCTCGCCCTCGGCGTGCTGGCGATGATCGTGGTGCTGTCGGTGATGAACGGCTTCCAGCGCGAAATGAGCTCGCGCATCCTCGGCATGGTGCCGCACGCCACCATCGTCGGCGTCAACCCGATTGATGACTGGAAACCCGTGGCAGCGGCCGCGATGAAAAACCCGGAAGTGACGGCGGCGGTGCCGTTCACCGAGATGGAAGGCATGCTGTCCTACAAGGGCACGATGCAGCCAATCCAGGTCAGTGGTGTCGATCCGGCGCTGGAAGGCCAGGTGTCGATCGTCGCCAAGCACATCGTCCAGGGCAGTCTCGAAGCCCTGAAGCCGGGCGAATTCGGTGTGGTGATCGGCGAGATCACGGCGCGCCGCTTTCGCTTGAACGTCGGCGACAAGATCACCCTGATCGTGCCGGAAGTCAGCAATGCGCCGGGTGGCATTACCCCGCGCATGCAACGGCTGAATGTGGTCGGTGTGTTCAAGGTCGGCGCCGAACTGGACGGCACCATGGCGCTGATCCACATGGCCGATGCCGCGCAGATGCAGCACTGGGAGCCGAATCAGGTGCAGAGCGTGCGCCTGGCGGTGAAGGACCTGTATGCCGCGCCGCAGGTGTCGAGCGATATCGCCACGGGGCTGGGCGCCACCTACAAGGCTGACGACTGGACCCACACCCAGGGCAGCCTGTTCAGCGCAATGAAAATGGAAAAAACCATGATCGGCCTGCTGTTGCTGATGATCGTCGCGGTGGCGGCGTTCAACATCATCGCGACCCTGATCATGGTGGTGAACGACAAGGGCGCRGACATCGCGATCCTGCGCACCATCGGCGCCACGCCACGGCAGATCATGGCGATCTTCATGGTGCAGGGCACCGTGATCGGCATCGTCGGCACCTTGATTGGCGGTGTGCTGGGGGTGATTGCCGCGCTGAACGTCAGCCAGATCGTGGGCTGGATCGAGCGGGTCAGCGGGCAGCACATCTTCAGTTCAGACGTGTATTTCGTCAGCAACCTGCCGTCCGAGCTGCAAGGCGCGGATGTGGCATTGATCTGCACGGCGGGGTTTGTCATGAGCTTCCTGGCCACGGTTTACCCGGCGTGGCGGGCAGCGAAGATCGAGCCGGCTCACGCTCTGCGGTATTCGTAACCCGTAACACCGCCATCGCGAGCAAGCTCGCTCCCACAGGGGGCTGCGTCGTACACAGACTATGTGAACGCCACAAAACACTGTGGGAGCGAGCTTGCTCCGGGCGGCGTTCCGACGATGAGGCCGGAACTGCCAGCCTCAATCCCCCCTTGGCAACTCGATCACAAACCGCGTCCACCCATTCTCCGATTCACAACGAATCTGCCCGCCATGGGCACGGATGATCGACTGGGTGATCGCCAGTCCCAGTCCCGCGTGTTCGCTACTGCCTTCACGACGCGCAGGATCGGCCCGGTAAAACCGGTCAAAAAGACGCGGCAATAGGTCTTCGGGAATCTGTTGGCCCGTGTTTTCAACGCTCAGGCGCAGTTCTTTTGGCTGATCGACGATTCGCACCCGAACCTCGCCATCGACCGGCGTGAAGCGCAGCGCGTTGTCCAGCAGGTTCGACAACGCCCGCCGCAACATGCTGCGATCACCCTCCATGCGGCCCAGTCCTTCACGGGTGAGCGTGACCCGGGCGTCTTCCGCCAATGGCGCAAAAAACTCCAGCAGCAGATCCGTTTCCTGTCCCAGCTCCAATGGTTCGCGCTTGGGAATCAACAACCCATGGTCAGCCTTGGCCAGATAGAGCATGTCATTGACCAGTTGCGCCATCCATTGCAGTTCTTCGAGGTTGCTGTGCAGGGCCTCGCGATAGTCCTCGAGGGGGCGAGGGCGGGTGAGGGTGACCTGGGTGTGGGTCAGCAGGTTCGACAGTGGCGTGCGCAGTTCATGGGCGATGTCGGCGGAGAAGGCCGAGAGGCGCTGAAATGAGTCGTCGAGGCGTCCGAGCATGGCGTTGAAGTTGTGGGCCATTTCCGCCAGTTCCGGCGGCATGTTTTCTTCAGGCAGCCGCGCGTTCAGCGATTGCGCGGACACGCCGCTGGCGACCGCGCTGATCCGCCGCAGCGGGCGCAAGCCGCTGCGTGCCGCCCAGGCGCCAAGCAGTGCGGTGGCCAGGGCTGACAGGCCGACGGTCAGCCAGATCAAACGCTGCATGCGTTGCAGAAAGTGCTGGTGGTGGGTGATGTCCAGCAGCAGGGTCAGTTGCGGTGACTCGGGTTTGTTCGCGAAAAGCGGTGCATTCAGCACGCGGTAATCCGTGCCTTCATGGCTCACCGTCGACAATCCGGGCCGGCGCGGCAATGCCTGTGGAATGTTGGTCGAGCTGTCATACCAGCGCTGGCCGTCGCTGCCGGTGATTCGCAGGGGCAGGCCAGCCTGCCGACTCAATTCCTCCGCCAGTTTCACTTCGCTGTCACTCGACTGGAAGTCGTGCAAGGCCCGACGCAAGCCAATCAGCTTGCCGTCCAGCAGTTGCTGGTCGAGTTCAATGAAATGCGCCTCGCTGGCGCGGCTGAACAGTACCCCGGCGAACAACGACACCACGGCGGTGCAGGCGGCAAACAACAGCGCCAGGCGGCTGCTCAAGGACAGCCGGCGCATCAGACGGGGCGCTCTTCGAGGACGTAACCCATGCCGCGCACGGTGTGGATCAGTTTGTTGGGGAATTCATCGTCGATCTTCAGGCGCAGGCGACGGATCGCCACCTCAATGACATTGGTGTCGCTGTCGAAATTCATGTCCCAGACCTGGGAGGCAATCAGCGACTTGGGCAGGACTTCACCCTGGCGGCGCAGGAGCATTTCCAGCAGGGCGAATTCCTTGGCGGTCAGGTCGATACGCTGGCCGCTGCGTTCGACCCGGCGACGGATCAGGTCCAGGCGCAAATCGGCCAGTTGCAGGCTGGTCTCCTGGGTTGTGGCGCTGCCGCGACGCAACAGGCTGCGCACTCGCGCCAACAGCTCGGAGAAGGCAAACGGCTTGACCAGATAGTCATCGGCGCCCAGTTCGAGGCCGTGAACCCTGTCCTCCACGGCGTCACGCGCGGTCAGAAAAAGTACCGGCGTGTCCAGGCCAGCGCTGCGCACCGCTTGCAGAATCTGCCAGCCGTCACGACCCGGCAGCATCACATCGAGAATCACCAGGGCATATTCGCCGCTGAGGGCCAATTGCTGGCCGGTGTTGCCGTCGGCCACCAGTTCCGTGTTGAACCCGGCCTCGGCCAGGCCTTGGCGCAGGTAATGGCCGGTTTTCGGTTGGTCTTCGACGATCAGCAGTTTCATGGGTGGCTCTTGGCAGATGGAACGAACGCTTTATACCGTGGACGGCGTTCGTACAGGGCAACCTGACAAAGTTGTAATCTGGCTGTCAGGTTGCGGGCAGTGGCAGCAGTTTAGAGTTTTCCCCATGCTGAGCCTTATCTTGTTGGAGTATGACGATGTTTTTACGCAAATCCGTGGTGCAAATCCTGTGTTTGTTGGCGCTGAGCTCACCGGTGTGGGCGGACGCCGGGCATTCCTACGATTTCGGTCAACCGGCCCCGGCGGCCAAGGCGACCCGCAGCGTCGAGGTGGTCATGGGCGACATGTCCTTCACGCCAAAGGCCATCGACATCAAGGCCGGGGAAACCGTGCGCTTCGTGCTGGTCAATAAAGGCCAGTTGTTGCATGAGTTCAACCTGGGGGATGCGGCGATGCACGCCAGACACCAGCAGGAAATGTTACAGATGCAACAGAGCGGCATGCTGACACCGACCGGCATGAAGGCAATGGACCACGGCAACATGGCTGGCATGGATCACAGCCAAATGGACCAAGGCATGCAGCATGACGACCCCAATAGCGTACTGGTGGAGCCGGGCAAGACCGCCGAGCTGACCTGGACCTTCAGCAAGGCCACCAGCCTCGAGTTTGCCTGCAACATCCCCGGTCATTACCAGGCCGGCATGGTCGGCAAAGTGACTGTCAGTCAGTAAGCACTCAATGGCGGGAGCAAAGGCTGATAGAATCCGCTGATTCTTCAGTCAGGTTTCCGCCATGCATCCCGCAGCCGAACATTCGCCGCTGGGCAAGTCCAGCGAATACATCGCCACCTACACGCCGTCCTTGCTGTTCCCGATCCCGCGCACCGCGAAGTGGGCGGAACTGGGCCTGACGGCGCAAACCCTGCCGTATAAAGGCGTGGATTTCTGGAACTGCTTCGAGCTGTCCTGGCTGCTGCCGTCGGGCAAGCCGGTGGTGGCGATCGGCGAATTCAGCATTCCGGCGGATTCGCCGAACATCATCGAATCGAAGTCGTTCAAGCTGTACCTCAACTCCCTGAACCAGACGCCGTTTGCCGATACCGCGAGCCTTGAGGCGACGTTGGTCAAGGATTTGTCGGCGGCTGCCGGCAAGCCGGTGGGCGTGCGCATTCGCAGTCTCAAGGATGTCGAGAGCGAAGGCGTCGTGGCCTTGCCGGGCGTGTGCATCGACGAACTGGATATCAGCGTCAGCAATTACGAGCATCCGCGGCCGGAACTGCTGCGTTGCGATGATTCGCGCATTGTCGAGGAGAGCGTGCACAGCCATTTGCTCAAGTCCAACTGCCCGGTCACCAGCCAGCCGGACTGGGGCAGCGTGGCGGTGGAGTACCGTGGCGCGGCGCTGGATCACGCGAGCCTGCTCGAGTACATCGTCAGCTTCCGCCAGCATTCGGACTTCCATGAGCAGTGTGTAGAGCGGATCTTCCTCGACCTGCAGCGGTTGCTCAAACCGGAGAAACTGACGGTGTATGCGCGTTATGTGCGGCGGGGCGGGCTGGATATCAACCCGTATCGCAGCACTGAAGAGGTGCAACTGCCGAACCATCGCCTGGTCCGTCAATGAAGATCCAATTGTAGGAGCGAGCCTGCTCGCGATGGCTGAGTGTCAGGCAACATTGATGTTGGATGTGCCGGCCTCATCGCGAGCAGGCTCGCTCCTACAGGGGATTTGCATTGTCAGTCGTAGAAATGAAAAAGCCCTGCTGGCGATAGCAGGGCTTTTTTGCATCAGCAGGGCTCAGATCCCCATGTTGGCCAAGGCCTGCCCGATGTTGCGCAGGGTCCCGGCAAGGGTGGGGTGTTCGAGTTCGAAGCGTTCCACGGCCAGGTTGACGCCGTCAGCGAGGCTGGAATCCTGGGTTTTGGTTTCCAGTTCAAGCTTCAACTCAATCTGCTGCATCAGTTCGTGTAACTCGGCGCGCTCGGCTTCGGACAACGGAGGATTCTGTTCCAATTGCTCGCGCAGGGCATTGAGCTGTTCTTGCAGTTCGCGGGCAGGCATGGCGTTCTTCCTTCTTTAATCGATAGGCACTGGCATAGACCATGACCGAAGGCCAAAGGTCGATGCCTGACCTTTAGATTAATCCACTCGCGCGCAACGTGCATGATCTCGGTCAGGGCTTTTCGCCCTTGAGCCGCCGCAAGCTGATATCGGCCAGGCAGGTGTCGAGTTCACCGAGGTGATCGATCACCGAATGCACGCCAAGACCGAACAGTTGCATCGTCGCCTTGGCGCGTTTGATGTCGCGCCCCTGCGGGGTCAGCGCTTGCCATTCCTGAGGCGTCAATCCGCACAGCGAGCCGCAGGACGCCAGGCCGATGGTCCACAACCCGGCATTGAGCCCCGCTTGCAGCAGGCGGGGTTCGCCGCTCACCAGTACGCAGCCGTCGAGTCGCTCGACGTTCAGGGTCATCAAGGCTTGCCAGCAGGCATTCGGGGCGGGCCATGGGGTATTTGTTGCTAAATGTTGCGATGGCTGGATCCATTCAGGCAACGCAGCGGCCAGGGATTGGCTCAAGGCAGGGGGCAGCTCATCGAGCCAGGCGCAGGGGATTTGCCGGCGCTGCAAGCTGCGCAGGCTATCCAGTGCGCCGGGTGTGGCCTCGGCGTGTTCGGCCGAGTGACTGCCGTGCCGGCGCGTGTATGCGCCGAAATCCACCAGGCAGCCACTGAGGCCGAACAGTACGGCGGTCAGGCTGGGTGCAGTTTGGGGCAAGGCTTCGGCGAGCGGCATGTGGACGTCCCTGAAATAGCCTGAAGGCTAGCGGGCGACGGTGACAGTTGAGTGACATGGACGTGAATCGCTCGCATTTGGCACGATTCCTTCAATGTGGATTTCGTGCAAAGTGCCTTAAACAGCGTTTACGTCTTATACTTGGCAACTTATTGCCCGGGCCACGCGCCCGGGCCAGTACAAACCAAGGAGTTTTTTTCTATGCGCTGGAGCAATCATCTAGCCAGGATTTGTGTGTGCGCCAGTGTGATGCTGGTTCCGTTCGTTGCCCAGGCAGCCACGGAAGAGGATCCTTGGGAAAGCGTCAACCGCCCGATTTACAAGTTCAACGACGTGATCGACACCTACGCACTGAAGCCCCTGGCCCAGGGCTACCAGTACGTGACGCCACAGTTTATCGAAGACGGCGTTCACAACTTCTTCCGCAACATCGGCGATGTGCGCAACCTGGCCAACGATATCCTGCAGGCCAAACCTCGCGCCGCAGGCGTTGATACCGCACGAATCATTTTCAACACCACCTTCGGCTTGCTGGGCGTCATTGATGTCGGCACCAAAATGGGCCTGCAGCGCAATGACGAAGACTTCGGTCAGACGCTGGGTTACTGGGGTGTCGGCAGCGGCCCTTACGTGATGCTGCCATTCCTGGGCCCAAGCACCTTGCGTGACGCACCGTCCAAGTACGTCGACAGCTATACCGGTGCTTATCGTTACGTCAACGACGTACCTGTGCGTAACTCGTTCTTCGCGCTGGACATCATCGATACCCGCGCCAATCTGCTGTCGAGCGAGAAGCTGATCACCGGCGACAAGTACACCTTCATCCGCAATGCGTACTTGCAGAACCGCGAGTTCAAGGTGAAAGACGGTAAGGTTGAAGACGATTTTTGATCTCGACCGGTAAACTGGAAAAGGCGGCCATCAACAGGCCGCCTTTTTTGTCTGCGAAGACCCGCATGCTGATGTAATCGCGCTTTTCACTGTAGTCCCGGCCGGTTTGACTCATGGGTTCGAACCTTCCATTGGGTTACGGATTTGTCTGTTCTTATAACTCTCGGTGATTTGACAAATAAAGACGTCAGGTGACCATCGGCGTGAGCTTGAAACGCCCCGCGGATGGGAGTACCGTCTGCGCCTTAGAAGGGCACCTCTGGTGTACATGTGTGTAGGGCAAATGCTCGAAAACGGTGCGACAGAGAGGCTAGAAAGCGAATCCAGTAGTCAGCGCCGGGCCAAAGTCCCCGCCTGCTACGCCAACCTAATTCTGGCGCCGTTTGCCCACATGCGAAAAACCAGTGCCACGCTGCTGATAATCGATGATGACGAAGTAGTTCGCGCGAGCCTCGCCGCCTATTTGGAAGACAGTGGTTTCAGCGTCTTGCAGGCCAGCAATGGTCAGCAGGGCCTTCAGGTATTCGAGCAAGACAAGCCCGACCTGGTCATCTGCGATCTGCGCATGCCGCAGATGGGCGGACTCGAACTCATCCGCCAGGTCACCGAACTGTCACCGCAAACGCCGGTGATTGTGGTTTCGGGTGCGGGCGTGATGAACGACGCGGTCGAAGCCCTGCGCCTGGGCGCAGCGGACTACCTGATCAAGCCTCTCGAAGATCTGGCCGTGCTCGAGCACTCCGTGCGCCGGGCCCTGGATCGTGCGCGCCTGTTGCTGGAGAACCAGCGCTATCGCGAGAAGCTGGAGAAGGCCAACCGCGAACTCGAAGCCAGCCTGAACCTGCTCCAGGAGGACCAGAACGCCGGTCGCCAGGTGCAGATGAACATGCTGCCGGTCAGCCCCTGGGCCATCAACGAGTTCAAATTTGCTCACCAGATCATCCCGTCGCTGTACCTGTCGGGTGATTTCGTCGACTACTTCCGGGTCGACGAGCGCCGGGTCGCCTTTTACCTGGCGGACGTTTCCGGTCATGGCGCCTCTTCAGCCTTCGTCACCGTGCTGTTGAAGTTCATGACCACGCGCTTGCTGTTCGAATCCAGGCGCAGCGGCACCTTGCCGGAATTCAAGCCTTCAGAGGTTCTTGGTCATATCAACCGGGGCCTGATCAGTTGTAAGCTGGGTAAACACGTCACAATGGTCGGTGGAGTCATCGACGAGGAGACCGGTTTGTTGACCTATAGCATCGGCGGTCATCTGCCGTTGCCAGTGTTGTACACGCCAGACGGTGTTCGTTATCTGGAAGGGCGTGGCCTGCCGGTGGGGCTTTTCAACGAAGCCACCTACGAAGACCACGTGCTGGAACTGCCATCGACGTTCAGCCTGACGCTAATGTCTGATGGCATTCTGGATCTTTTGCCAGAACCCACACTCAAAGAAAAAGAGGCGGCGTTGCCCCAACGGGTCAAGGCTGCGGGCGGCACCCTGGATGGGCTGCGGCAGGTTTTTGGATTGGCCACGCTAGGGGAGATGCCGGATGATATCGCCCTGTTGGTGTTGAGCAGGAATCTTTGATGAGTACTGGTAGAATCCAGTTCGCCGAGCAGGACGGCACCTTCGTCCTCAAGTTCGTCGGTGAAGTTCGCCTGACCCTGTGTTCGGCGTTGGATGCGACTATAGAAAAAATCTTCACCGCGAAGAATTTCAACGCGATCGTGATCGATTTGACCGAAACCCGCAGCATCGACAGCACCACCCTGGGCCTGCTGGCCAAGCTGTCGATCCTGTCGCGGCAACAGGTCGGCCTGCTGCCGACCGTCGTCACCACCCACGAAGACATCACCCGTCTGCTGCAGTCCATGGGCTTCGAGCAGGTGTTCAACATCGTCGACAAGCCGATACCCTGCCCGGAATGCCTGGACGACCTGCCAGACCAGGATCAGTCCGAAGAAGTGGTGCGGATCAAAGTGCTCGAAGCACACAAAATCCTCATGGGCCTGAACGACACCAATCGTGAAGCGTTCCATGATCTGGTGAATGCGCTGGAGCGCAATTGATCCCCTGAAGTGATGTGGGCCTTGTCTGGCCCCATCGCGAGCAAGCTCGCTCCCACAGGTTTTTCGTTCAGCACACGATGTGGGCCTTGTCTGGCCCCATCGCGAGCAAGCTCGCTCCCACAGGTTTTTCGTTCAGCACAC
>NZ_JBFUHY010000024.1:0-67513 GCF_056402155.1 Pseudomonas sp. P4_C1 | reverse complement strand
CGCTCCCACAAAAAAGCATGGTGCATTACCTCGGGTGCAAGCTTTGCCGCCCTCGTGCAGTGGTGATGGTAGTCAGTTAAAACGCAGGCCCCCTGTGGGAGCGAGCTTGCTCGCGATGAGGCCATCAGCTTCAACATCGTCGTTGGCTGATACACCGTCATCGTCGGAACGCCGCCCGGAGCAGGCTTGCTCCCACCAAAAGCTGGCTGGCGAATCGTGATACCGCGTACCGTCGGCGCCAGAACATGGCCGGTTTGATGCCGACCAACAGTAGATCGGGCCTGTGGGGCCGGCGTACCGGGTTGAAATGATTGTGTAATTCGGGATGGTCGTTTGTCGGGCGTATGGCTATGCTCAGCGAGTTTGCCAATCGCCAATGATAACAACCACAGTGAAACCATGAGCCAATCAGACACGCGTGCGACTGTTCTAGCGCTGTATCCAGAAGACTCCCGCGAGGCGGCGGCGTTGCTCAAGCAGGCAGTGCCGCTGATGGTTCGTCACAACATTGCGCCCAACCCGGTGCACTACGCGCTCTGGTACACCTACAGCAAAGGCCAGGAGCCGGAGCTCAATCGGCACCTGGACCGGTTGGTCAACGACTTCGACTATTTCCCGCCGGAGTCGGCCACCAAACTGTTTCGCGAGTACATCATCCGCGATGAGCTGGCGGATGTCCGTTCCGGGCAGCAGGACGCAATCAACCTGGTCGACGACATGGAGCGCGATGTTTCGCGCAGCGTGAAAGGCAACCAGAACTTCCAGGCCAGCCTCGGCCAATACCTGCAAATGCTTGAAGAGCCCGCCAGCGAGCACTTGCCGAGCATCCTGATCCAGCTGCAACAGAGCACCCGGCTGATGCAGGGGCAGCAGGAGCATTTCCTCGCCCAGTTGCAGTCGGCGCAGCATGAAATCAAAAGCCTGCGGGACAAACTGGAGCGCGCCCAACTGGCCGCGACCCTCGATGGCCTGACTGAATTGCTCAACCGCACCACCTTCAATCGCAAGCTCGAGCAGGCGATGAACAACGCGGCGACCGGCGTGGCACTGGTGATGCTGGATATCGACCACTTCAAGCACTTCAACGACCAGTACGGCCATCCCTTGGGTGACCGCGTGCTTCAACATGTCGCCCAAGTGCTGCGAGACTCGCTGCCGGCCGAGGCCATTGCCGCACGTTACGGTGGTGAAGAATTCTGTGTCGTGCTCAAGGATTGCCCGGATCTGGCAGCCGCCGGTGCTTTTGCCGAGCGCCTGCGCCTGAAAATCCAGTCGCTGCGGGTCAAGGCCCGGGGTACTGACACGGTGCTGGACACCATCACCGCGTCGTTCGGCGTGGCTCATGCCAAACCCGGTGACACGCCGGAAACCCTGCTGACCCGTGCCGACGATGCGCTGTACCAGGCCAAGCGCAACGGGCGTAATCAGGTACGTCAGTAGCCTGACGTAGCGGTGGGTGCGATTTGGCCGAGGATGAGTACACCTTGCGCACCTGGCAACGTTCCCAGGCCGGTTCGCTGAACCGGCAACTGACCCCATTCAAGGATTGAGTCAGTTGCCGTCGCTGCCGGATCAGTGGAACGGGAAGATGTAGTTCATCCACGCCGCCATGCGCAGAAGGATCTTGCGCATCATCGCGATGTGATGGAAATGCTGGCTGTACAGCGCCGCCTGGCCATAGGCCCCGCCGGGCATCTGGTCGGCGTACTGGGCATAGTCGGGATCGGTGATTTCAATGACCACCGGGACCCGGCCGGCCGGTGGTGAGCCGGTGAAGCCGAGCAGCGTGCCCGAAGGCTGGACCTGGCCTTCGGCGATGACCGAAACCACGGTTTTGACCTTGCCTTCGAAAACCTTTCCGGGAATGCCATCGAAAGCGACTTCGGCCTCGTCGCCCTCGGTCAGGCGCAACAGGCTGTTCTGCCGCATCCACGCCGCGAAGTAATGCCCTTCGGCGGGAATGAAGACCATCGAGGGGCGCAACGGCAACTTGGTCGCCATCATGCCCGGACGCAACGAAACGTGGGTGACGAAGCCCTTGCTCGGCGCGCGGACGGTGGTGTTGTCGAGTTCGTACTGTACGTTGTCCAGTTGTGCCTTCAGGTCATCACTGCGCGCGACCACAATGTCCAGTTCCCGTTGGGTGCCGAAATTACGCTTGATCAGCTCGGTGATCCGGGCGCGATCGGCCTGGGCGGCAATCAGTTGTGCCTTGAGGGATTTCATCCGGTATTCGAAAGGCGTGGGATCGATGCGAAACAGCACATCGCCTTTTTCCAGGGGCTGGTTGGCCTGCACTGGCACGTCGATTACCTGGCCACTGACCACGGGTATCACCGGAACCGATACGAAATAGGAACGCGCCACCTCGGAGTAGGGGTGGTTGTAGTTCATCGTGAAAATCAGTGCGCCGATGATCACGATCCCGCCCAGTACGGCTGTGGGCACCGTCCATTTGTTCAGGGGAATGCGGAAGATCTTGAAGATGGCAACGCAGAGTGCGGCATACGTCAGAATGAGTAAAAGATCCATGGCTCAGATGCCCTCGCCGAGATTGTCCGTTGGCAGCCTGCCCGGTGCAGTGCCGGTCGCCGCCTCGAGGCGCTCGATCCGCCCTTGCAGTTCGGCGACCTGTTGTTCGAGGTGAACCACATGGCTTTTTGCTGAATGTCCGTCACTGAAACCCCAACCCCGGTCCTCTCGATAGGCCATCGCCCAGATCCACAGGAACGGCCAGAGCGCGTGCAGGGTGAACAGGCTGACCCAGCCGGTGGCATGGATCGCATCCTGGTGGGGGTGGTTGCGGTGGACGGCAATTTCATAGGGGATGTCGTGGAGCAGGATGACCCCGTAGAACAAGATGAGCCCGACAAAGATCAGCAGGCCCAGCGCGAAGTAATCAAGCATGAATCACTCCTCTTGAAACAGGTGACGTGTGCGCATGAGTGTAGCCGTTCAATCTACACTTGACGGGGACGCGGATACCCAGCTTGAGCAACCCGTGCCTGGCCGAAGCGTTGACCGATATCGTGCAGGCAAACCCGGGCGAGGTGAAATCATGCAAACCACTGGTCAATTCGAAAGGGCGCCTGTACTTGACCCCGTCGAGCGCATTACCGAGGTGATCTTCGGCCTGCTGATGGCCATGACGTTCACCGGCACTATCAGCGTGGCCACGGCAGATCAGGCAGCCGAACGCACGATGATGATTGCCGCACTCGGTTGCAATCTCGCCTGGGGACTGGCCGATGCGGTCATGTACCTGTTGCGCGCACTGGTCGAGCGCACGCGCAGGATCAAGCTGTACCTCGCCTTGCGCAATGGCGCGGACGCCGCGGCCGGTCAGGCACTCGTTGCGCAAGTGTTGCCGGTGCAATTGGCGGCGGCGGCCGGCAGCGAAGGCCTGGAGTTGTTGCGCCGTCAACTGCTCGAGCAGCCCCCCTTGCCGACCAGGGCGGGCCTTGGCTGGAACGACTTCAAGGGTGCTCTCGGTGTTTTCCTGTTGGTCGTGTGCTCGACATTTCCGCTGGTGGTGCCGTTCATACTGCTCGATCAGACGGCACTCGCCATCCGCCTGTCCAACCTGGTGGGCCTCGTGGTGCTGTTCATCGCCGGCTGGATGCTCGCCAGATACGCTGGCGCCACGCAATGGCAGGGTGGGGTGATCATGGCCGCCACGGGGGCCGTGCTGATCCTGGCAATCATTGCGCTGGGTGGCTGACAGCTGGTCGTAATTCAACACACTAAAGACTCATTCTCATTTAGTATTGCCCTTCCATTTACGTCGGGCAGCCTGGTATGGATGTTCTTGTCACTATCCATCTTTATTTATCCCAGTGGGTGATCGAGCCGGTCACCCGGCAGTTCCTGGGCATTTTCGACTTCAACGGCAGACTCGGTCTATCCTTTCTCTGCATGTCTTACGGCGTCGCTTATTGCCTGTTCCGCTGGCGCAAATCCCGGGGCCTGACCGACGTGCGCACGTTCGGCCAGTTCATCGGCGGTCGCCGGGTTTACCTGCACCGCTCGGCGCTGCTCGACTACCGTTATTACTTCGTACTCGCCATCCTCAAGGTTGCCCTGGTGCTGCCCATCGTCGGCCTGGTCGATCCGTATGTCTTGCGTTCAGCGGACTACATCGCGTTTTTCACCCACCTGTGGGGCGCGCGCACGCAAGTGGAGGAGCACCTGGCGCTGACCCTGCTTTATGGGCTGGGTGTATTCCTGGTCAAGGATTTCAGCCATTACTGGGGTCATCGCGCCTTTCATTCGCGGTATCTGTGGGCCTTCCACAAAGTCCATCATTCGGCGCCCGTGCTGGTGCCGGCGACGGCCAGTCGGGTGCACTTTCTGGAAGAAGTGGTCGAAAAACTCACCGACATCATCTGCGTCGGCGCCTTTGCCGGTGTCTTCTGGTACGCCTGCGGCGGGGAGATCAGCCGCTATACGCTGTTTGGCGTGACCTACGTGGTGTTCATCTTCAATAGCCTGGCGGCCAACCTGCGTCACAGCCATGTCTGGTTTTCCTTCGGGCCGGTGCTTGAGCGGGTGCTGAGCAGCCCGGCACAACACCAGATTCATCACAGTGATGCGCCGCGACACTTCAACAAGAACTTCGGCATCAATCTGTCACTGTGGGACTGGATGTTCGGTACGCTGTACGTCACCCGGTCCACACCCGAGGCCATTCAATACGGCACCGGGGAACAGGATCACGAGCGTTACCTGACGCTGCGGGGATTGATCGTCACGCCTTTTGTCGACATCGCGCGCAAACTCCTCTCTGGGAAACGCGCGAAAGCACAGCCTGAAAGCGGATCTGATCCGTATTTTTCAGCGCAATCTGCCTCTGTAACGGATACAGCCGCCAGCCCACAATAAGTCTTCGGTACGGTGTTCGGGCGGCGCACGCCGCCCCTGTACCGCCAATTCATAGTGTGGGAGGCCCCATGGCCAAGATGACGATTTTTCTCGGCGGTTTTCTGCTGTTGACCATCCTGATCGGTATGCTCGCGACGATTCCTCCGACATGATTGCACCCGCTATCAGTCGTCGACAGCCCGGCGCAGTTCGCGGTAGGCCGTGACCAGTTGCTCGAGGCTGAACCCACGATTTCTTCCGCTGGGGTTGGGCAAGACCCAGACCGAGGCATTGCCGAAGGTTTTGGTTTGCAGGCCCCAGGCAATGTCGCGCTGACCGGACAGCGCGCCATACGCCGCCTTGCCCAGAAACGCCACGAAGCGCGGCGCATGGCGTGCGATTTTCTGTTCGAAGGCCGCTGCCGCGGCGGTGAACTCGCGCAGGGCCAACTGATCCGCACTGGCCGTCGGCCGTTCCACCACCGCGGTCAATCCGCATCGATAGCTCAAGATCGTCCGATCGTCTTCCGGTCGCACAAGCTCTGGGGTAAACCCGGCGAGATGCAGCGTGCGCCAGAAACGATTGCCGCGCCCGGCAAAATGGTGCCCTTGGGCGGCGGCCGTCATTCCGGGGTTGATGCCGCAGAAGATCACGGCCAATTGCCCGGCGAGGATATCTTCGAGTTTTTCACYCACCGCAGATCACTCTGATCGCCTGGCGTGCCAACGCTGTCAGTTCGGCTCGGGATTTACCGGCCCGGGCACGGATCGAAATGCTGTGCAGCAGAGACGAGGCGAGCACGGCCAGGGCCGCCGGGTCTGCGTCGCCTTTCAACTCGCCAGCCTCTTTCGCCGCTTGCAGGCGAACTTCCAGATCGGCATCCAGCCGGCTCAACCGGTCGGACAACACCTCGCGAATTTCCGGGTCCTCGACGGCTTCAGTGGTTGCCGTGCCGATGGCGAAGCAACCCCGGGGCTGGCCGTCACCCGAGAAGTAAATCGATAACTGCCCCTCGTAGAAACGCTGCAAGGCCTCGGCCAACGGCAGCTCCAGGTCCGTCAGCGCCTCGTGCATGGACGCCGCGGCAAACTCCCAATATTGCTCCAGCGCTTTGATATAGAGCGCGTGCTTGTCGCCGAATGCTGCATAGAGGCTGGGGCGATTCATCCCGGCGGCGGTGGCGATGCTGTCGAGCGACGCGCCGGAATAGCCGGTGTTCCAGAACACCCCGAGTGCCTGCTGCAACGCTGTCTGCGGGTCGTAGGCGCGAGGGCGGCCGCGGACTTTGCCCTCTGTCGATTTATTTTGTGCCATGTCGTACAAAATCCTTGTCGGAGGATGGGTCGAGGGATATTCTTACACCATCGCACAAAATTAAGGAATCAGAAATTCCTTGTTCCAGGGTTTGTTGTAGCCGAGCGCGAACTGAGTGTTGCGGCGACGAAACCGACGCGCCGGGAGCGATCCTTCCGGCCGCGCACGGGCTTGCTTCCTTACGACATTTATTGACCTGCGGGCCGCCGGCGCTTGTTGCCGACGCCGGCCCGATTACCCGGCTAAAGGTGAACTCGATCATGACCAAAGCGTTCGATATCCCGGCTTCGCAGACCTTCGAGCACCCAGGCCCAAACCCGGCTGACTCGCGTATCGACAAACCACTGAAACAGAGGTTGCGCCCCTGGCTGATGGTGGGTGTTCCCATCCTCTTCGCAGCGTTGGGCTATGCCCACTACGTGTCGGGGCAGGCTTTTGTCTCGACCGACAACGCTTACGCCCGGGTGGCGAAGGCGTCGATAAATGCGCGGATCTCCGGGCAAGTGGTAGAGATCGCCGTCGAAGACAATCAGCCGGTCCACAAGGGCCAGGTGCTGTTCCGGATCGATCCGAAACCATTCCAGATCGCCGTCGACCGCGCGCAAGCACAACTGGGCGTGGCGCGCCTGCGTATCGATGGGCTCAAGGCCAGCTATCGCCAGCAACAGGCGGAACTGCAATCGGCGAAAGAGTCGGCTGACTTCGACCAAAAGGATTTTGCCCGCAAGAAAGCCCTGGTCGCCTCCGAGTTCGTGTCGAAATCGATTTACGAACGGGCCGACACCGACGTGAAGGTGGCGCGGCAACGGATTGTGTCCATCGAACAACAGATCGCCAGTACCGTAGTCGCCTTGAACGGCAATCCGGACATCGATGCCGATAGTCACCCGACGGTTCGCGAGGCCAGGGCGCAGCTCGACGAGGCGCAGTTGTACCTCTCGTACACCACGGTGTATGCGCCGCAGGATGGCATCGTGGCCAAGGTCGACGACCTGCAAGTGGGCAACCATGTGAACAACGGCGCGCCGGCTTTTGCCTTGCTGTCCGGTCACGAGATCTGGATCGAGGCCAACTTCCGCGAGACCGACGTGACCCACATGCGCCCGGGCCAGGAAGCCACCATCCGCATCGATACCTACCCGGATCGGGTGTTCAAGGCCCACGTCACCAGCATGAGCCCGGGGGCCGGGTCGGATTTCGCGCTGCTGCCGCCGGAAAATGCGACCGGCAACTGGGTCAAGGTCACGCAGCGGGTACCGGTACGGCTCGAGCTCGACGAAGTGGACCCGACGCTGCCGCTGTTCTCCGGGACCAGCGCCACGGTGCGGATCAATACCCGGTTTCAAAGCCCCTGGTGGCACCCACTCAAGGCGTTACTGACCGCAGGTAACTTCTGATGAATACCCAATCGATGGTAAGCCCCGGTGGGGAGGGCGCGCGCTCGCTCAGGTTCGCCGCCTTGCTGGCGACCTACATGCAGTCGGCGAACCTGCCGCTGCCGAACGCGGCACTCAGGTTGATTCAGGGCAGCCTGTCGATGAGCGACGATCAGGCTGGGTGGATTTTCACCTCGTACCTGGCCGCGAGTGCGATCAGCATGCCGGTCGCGCAGTGGCTGGCCGGGCGCTTTGGCTTGAAGTTCGTGTATCAGGCGGCGCTGGCGGTGTTTGTCCTTGGCTTGTTGCTCGCCACGGCAGCGACGACGCCACTGGAGTTCGTGGGGGCGCGCATCATTCAAGGCATCGCCAGTGGCGTGCTGGCGCCGCTGTCGATGGCGATTGCCATGGAAACCTTGCCGCTTCAGAAGCGTGCAACGTTTGGCGCGAGCTGGACCGCCATTGTGCTGTTCGGCATCGTCAGCGGCCCGAGTATCGGTGGCTGGATCGCCGAGCATTTTGGCTGGCGGCCGATGTTCTACCTCAGCGTGCCACTGTCGGCGTTTATCTTCCTGGTGGCGGCGCTGTTGCTGACCGAGAAGAAGGCCGAGAAACCTCCGGCGTTCGATTTCTTCGGCTTCGGCACCTTCACCCTCGGCCTGATCAGCCTGCAAATGTTGCTCGACCGGGGGGAGCGCCTGGACTGGTTCGCTTCGCCCGAGATCTGGCTCGAAGCCGTGGCGGCTGCGTTGGGGGCCTACCTGTTCGCGGTGCATGTGCTGACTTCGAAGGTGCATTTCCTCAACAAGCGCCTGCTCAAGGACCGCAACTTCGTGTTGTCGACGGTGATCTTTTTCGCCCTCGGTTTCGTGCTGTTGTCGACCATGGCCCTGACCTCGCCGATGCTGGACGAGATTCTCGGCTACCCGCCGGACACCACCGGCGCCTTGACCATTCCCCGTGGGGTGGGCCTGGTTGGCGCTTTTCTGTTGATGGGGCGGCTGCCCGAGCGCTTCGACCGGCGCCTCTTCGTGGCGGCCGGTATCGCCATCGTGGTGTATGCCAACTGGCTGATGCTCGGTTATTCGCCGCTGATGGACGAGTGGCCCGTGGCTGTCGCCGGTGCGATCCAGGGCGCGGGCCTGGGCATGTTGATGCCCGCGGTGAGCAAAGTCGCGTTCAGTACGCTCGACCCCACGCTGCGCCCCGAAGGCACCGGCCTGTTCAACCTGGCCCGGGTCTACGGCAGCACGCTGGGCGTGGCGATCGTGCAACTGTTCTTCTTCAACAACACCCAGGCGCTGCACATGGCGCTGGCCAGCCACCTGACGCCGTACCGCGCCGCTGCGCATTCGCTGACCTCGGCGCCGTTGCAGGTGCTGGGCGGGCTCAACGAAATGATCACCGGCCAGGCCGCGTTCATCGCCGTGATCGACCAGTTCAAGATCCTGATGGTGGTGATGCTGGTGGTGAGCCCGCTGGTGTTGTTCCTTCGCAAGCCCGTTGCGGCCAATTAGTGTTCGTGGAGAGTGCCAAATGAATTCTTATGCGCTGGTCATCAACCGCTATCTGCTGCAAACGAAATTCGCGGCGTTGTCGCTGCTTGCATTCCTGACGGCCTGCACCGTTGGCCCCGACTATCAGGCACCAGCGGCGAGTGCGTCGCAGCACTATGACCCACAGGCCGAGCAGCGTCTGGCCCAGGGTGGCAACCCTCGCATCAACCTCGGCAGGAAGGTCAGTGGTGACTGGTGGACGGCCTTTCGCTCGCAGAAGCTCGACCACGTGGTTCGTCGTGCCATCGACGGCAACCTGGATCTGGTGGCCGCCGATGCCACGATCCGGCAAGCCGCGTCTTCTGTGGCTGCGGCGCAGGGTGCGCTGTATCCGCAGGTCGATTTCGCTGCCGTGGCCGGTCGTCAACGGCTGCACAACACCAGGGAACCCTCCATCGCCAATTTCTATGCGATTGGGCCGCGGGTGGGGTTCGACCTTGATGTGTTCGGCGGCAACAAGCGATTGGTCGAACAGCAGCAGGCGTTTACCGAGCTGCAAAAACACCGTTACGAAGCGGCGTACCTGACGTTGACCGGCAACGTCGCCAGCCAGGCGTTGCTGGTGGCCTCCGCCAACGCACAGATACGGGCCGTGGAAAAGCTGCTGGCCAATGACGCGAGGAACCTTGAGCTGGTGCGCATGGCCCACCTCAATGGCAGCACCACGCAGATCGATGTGTCGCTGGCCGAGACCCGTCTCGCCCAGGACCGCACGCTGTTGCCGCCCCTCGCTCAGCAGCGCGATGCCGCACGCCACGCGCTGTCGATCCTGACGGGGAAGGGACCGGCGGACTGGATCGCTCCTGACTTCGACTTGGGCGAGTTTGCCTTGCCGTCGAACATGCCGGTGAGTCTGCCTTCGGAAATGGCCCACGACCGGCCGGATGTGCTGCAAGCCGAGGCGCAACTGCACATGGCCAGCGCAGCGGTGGGCGTGGCGACGGCGAATCTCTATCCCCACGTCACGCTGTCCGCGTCCCTGGCGCAGGCGGCTTCCGGTAATGGCGGCGCGGCACTCTGGGGTTTCGCGGCGGGGCTGGCCGGACCGCTCTTTGATGGCGGAACGCTCAAGGCCGAACAACAGGCAGCCGTCGATGGTTACAAGGCGACGCTCGCCGGTTACCAGCAGACGGTCATTACCTCGTTCGGGCAGGTCGCCGACACCTTGCAGGCGATCAACCATGACGCCGAGGAACACCAGGCCCAGACCGACGCATTGCGCGCGGCCGAAACCAGTTTGCAGTTGAACCAGCAAGCCTTCGCGCAAGGCGAGAACAGCATTCTCCAGGTCCTGGAAGCGGAGCGTGCCTACGAGCAGGCACTGCTGGGACAGATCCGCGTGCAAACCGCGCAGTACCTCGACTCCGTGCAGCTGTTCATTGCGCTGGGCGGCAACTCCGTCGGTGCCTTCGAGCAACGCGTGGCGTCCGGCGACGGGCAGAAACCTTCGTATCAATAATGGCTGCGGCCTGGAGTAATGACATGACTTATGAAGCCTTTCACGACGGACTGCGCGATACCGGATTCCTGCTCAACCATGGGGCGGTCGAGATGCCGGCGGTTGGGTTCGGTACGTTGTTCCGCGATCTCGCCACCACGACTGAAGCGGTGAAGGAGGCGTTGGCGGCCGGTTTCCGCCATTTCGATTGTGCCGAACGCTATCGCAATGAAGCGCAGGTTGGCGTTGCGCTGAAGGAAGTGCAGGAGGTTGGCAAAGTCCGGCGCGAAGAGCTGTTCATCACCACCAAACTGTGGAACACCAACCATCGCCCGGAGCGCGTCGAACCCGCGTTCGAAGCCAGTTGCCAACGCCTGCAAGTGGACTACATCGACTGCTACCTGATCCACACGCCGTTTGCCTTTCAACCCGGCGACAACCAGGACCCGAGGGACGAGCAGGGCAACGTCATCTACGACAACGGCGTGACGTTGATCGAGACGTGGCGGGCGCTTGAGCGGCTGGTGGATGAGGGGCGGGCCAGGTCCATCGGTGTGTCCGATATCACGCTGCAGGCGCTGAAGGCGCTGGTTGCCGACGCCCGGATAAAACCCGCCGTGGTGCAGGTCGAGTCCCACCCTTATTTGCCGGAGTGGGAGTTGCTGGAATTCTGCAAAGAGCACGGGATTATCCTGCTGGCGTTTGCGCCACTGGGGCATGGCATGGAACCGAATGTGCTGCAGGACCCGGTGCTTACCGGCATTGCCCGGCGTGTGCAGAAAACCCCGGCCCAGGTGGCGCTGGCCTGGTCGGTACAACGTGGGGTGGCGTTCCTGACCACCTCGGCAACGCCGAGCCATATCCGGGAAAACATCGATATCTCGACCTTGCCGCTCAGGGCCATGGTGGAGATTCAGCAAGACATCAAAACCCGTATACGCTTCAACTCGGTGGTTGAAACCGGTGTGCCTGGATTCATTCCGCGCAAAAAGTAATGCCTGACGCCAGGGCGGTCTGTCATAAGGCCGTCCTGTTTGCTGACCCCTTGAGGTGAAAACGATGGATGTGTTCCAGACCATGCGCTGTTTCGCGGCGGTCGCCCAAAGCGGCAGCTTCACGGCAGCGGCCGCGATGCTGGACACCACCACGACCAACGTTTCAAAAGCCGTTTCCAGCCTGGAGGCCCGGCTGCAAACGCGGCTGATCAACCGCACCACCCGGCGCCTGGCATTGACCGAAGCCGGCGTGCGCTATTTGCAGCGCTGCGAGCGGATTCTGCAGGACATACGCGAGGCCGATGAAGAGGCGGGCACGGCTCAGGTCATGCCCGCCGGCCGGCTGAAAATCCATGCCATGTCGGCCATTGGCAATCATTACGTGATCGGCGCCATTGCCCGCTACCGGGAAACCTATCCTTCGGTTCTGTTTGACCTGACCGTGACCAATCGGCTGCCGGATTTGCTGGAGGAAGGCTATGACATGTCGATCGTGCTGGCGCGGGACCTGCCCGATTCCGGGTTTGTCGCCCAGCGGCTGGGTATCACCTACAGCATCCTTTGCGCCTCGCCGGTGTACCTGAGCAAACGAGGGATTCCCGAGTCGCCGGGTGAGCTTGGCGGCCATGATTGCCTGCGAATCGTCAACACGGTCATGCCGGCGCAGAACTGGGTATTTGAAGGCCCGCAGGGGATAGAAACGTTCAGCACACCGGTGTCGCCCTTTCACGTCAACACGGCTGACGCCATGACTTTCGCGATCAAGAACGGGATGGGGATTGGCATTCAACCGATTGCTTCGGCCGTCGAGGGCCTGCGGGCGGGGACTTTGGTGCGGGTATTGCCGGGGTATCGGCTGGAGGAGCTGAACCTGTTTGCGATCTACCCGTCACGCAAGTTCGTGGATGCTAAAATAAAAACCTGGGTGGAATTTCTGAAGCATTCCATTCCGGGTTTGCTTGCCTCTGATGAAAAAATTGTCGGTGCATCTGTGTAGCGATGTGGCTGGCGCTGTACGCATGGAGTGTCGACCCTCCATCGTCCATACAATGTTCAACCGTTCGAGCATCCGGTGCCCATGACTTGATATTCAATGGTGCGGCGTTGACCCTGGGAATCTTCGTAGGTCATACGCGCCGGGACCGGTCCGCATTCATCGGCGACTTCCGATACTTCGATGACGCGCTTGATATCGAGCCTGGTGCCGTATGTGTAGGTTTCAAGCGGCGTTTGGCCGGTGGCGGCAGTGGAGTGGTTGTCGTCTGCAAAGGCCTGGGCACCGGCGGCGCCAAGGGCAACAAAGAGTGCGATGTTCAACAGTTTCATGATCTTCACCTCGTGGTTGAAGCGTTGTCCTGCAAGGGTGTTCAGCCTTGTGAGCGGGTTGCATCTGATTGGGTTTGCTCACTTGGGTAGAGCCGATATTAGGCGTTTGGCGGGGGCGCAAATATCGGCTCGCGGGATAAACACTGTTGCCGGATCGCTCATGAATCGAGGGGAATTCGTAGACGGCGCCGGTGGACAAACCGGCGGACGTCTTCATCGGCGGTCAGTGACACCGCTGGCGCTCACTGGTACTCATCATGCCGACGCCACCAGGGCCCCGTTTCATTGCGCCCCTTGGGCGCGCGGTCGAGCCATTGGTACATGCCCCACAATCCGTCCAGGCCCCGGGCGTAGGTGGAATAGGTGTGATAGATCTCGCCGTCTTCCAGCACAAACGTACTCAGTCCTGGCCTGTCGCGGGTATAGGTCGGCGCATCGGTGCCACAGGTCGCGGCGAACTGTTTCACCGGTTCCGGGATCTGGCTGGCGTCCATCGCATGCCCGCCGCGCTGATAGTTGTACTCGACCAGCCCTTCACGCTGCTGCGCTTCGGTGAAGTAAACGTTGAAGTCGGCGGTGAAGTCGCTGTCGGCGGCCGAAGCCCAGGGGAAAGTCCAGCCCATTCGGCGCTTGTAGGCCTGCAGTTTCGCCAACGGTGCGCGGGATATCGCCATCAGGGTCACGTCGTGGTTCGCCAGGTGGATGACAACGGGGTCGAAGCCATCGGCGATGGCTGAGCAGGACGGGCAGCCGGCTGTGTAGTCGGGCCCGAACATGAAGTGGTAGACCAGCAGTTGCGAGCGCCCTTGAAAGAGCTCGGTCAGGGTGGCGCTGCCGTCGTCGGTATCGAAGCGGTACGTCTTGTCGAGGCGAACCCATGGCAATGCCTGGCGTTGCCTGGCCACTTCATCGCTGCGCCGGGTCAGGGCCTTTTCCGCTTCGAGCAATTGCAGACGTGCTGCCAGCCATTGTTCCCGGGTCGCGGTATTGTGCGTGTTCATCGTTATACGCTCCTGGTGAAAGGTCGTGATTTAGACTAAACCCGGGTATCGAATGAGGGGAGTGACAAGTGTGGCGGGATTTCGATGGACTCGATGATCATGGCAGCTGCCCATGCGCTGGCCGCAGGGAACCCGCTGGGCGCGCTGGACCGTGTGGCCTTGCGCGACGATGCGCCGGCGCTGGCCCTGCGCGGTATCGCCATGGCGCAACTGGGCGATCTGGTGCGGGCCCGGGTGCTGATCAAGCGTGCGCAACGGGCCTTTGCGCCCAGGGAAGTGCTGGCCCGTGCGCGCTGTGTGGTGGCCGAGGCCGAAATCGCCCTGGCTTCGCGGGAACTCGGGTGGCCGGTCAAGGCGCTCGAAACGGCGCGGGTCACCCTCGAACACCACGGTGACCGGGTCAATGCCGCCCATGCGCGGTATCTGCAAATCCGCCGGTTGCTGCTGATCGGTCAGCTCGATGAGGCGCAGCAGCTACTGGCCGAACTCGATCCCGGGCCATTGCCGCCGGCATTGCGTGCGACCCATGAACTGGTACTGGCGGGTATTGCCATTCGATGCCTGCAATCGAACGCGGCACGGGACGCGTTGACGAGGGCCGGGCAAGCGGCCAGTCAAGCGGGGATTGCCGCGCTGATGGCCGAGGTCGAACACGCTGCGCGCCTGCTCGATGCCCCCGCGGCACGCCTGATTGCCCAGGGTGAGGTACGGCCGCTGTTGCTCGGTGAAGTTCAAGCGTTGCTCGGTTCCACGTCGCTGGTGGTGGATGCCTGCCGGTACGCTGTGCGTGGCTGTGGCATGTCGGTGTCGCTTGCGACGCGGCCGATTCTGTTCATGCTTGCCCGCGCATTGGCCGAAGCGTGGCCCGCTGACGTTGCGCGGGAAACCCTGATCGCCCGGGCGTTCCGCTTGAAGCTCTCGGATGAATCCCATCGCGCCCGGCTTCGCGTGGAAATCGGCAGGCTGCGTCAAGCACTCAAGCCCTTGGCCGGCATCACCGCGACGGCTCGCGGTTTTGCCCTGCAATCACCGGTGTGTACGCAGGTGGTGACACTGGCGCCGCCGGCCGAGGAAAAATTTGCCGCGGTATTTGCCTGCCTCGCCGATGGCGAGTCGTGGTCGAGCTCCGCCCTGGCATTGGCGCTGGGCACCAGCCAGCGCACGGTGCAGCGGACACTCGATACACTGGCGGAGGAGGGCAAGGTGCAATGGTTTGGCCGTGGTCGCGCGCGGCGCTGGATGACGCCGCCCGTACCGGGATTCGCGACGACCTTGTTACTCCCGGTGCCGCCGCCCGGTGGCTAGGATGAACGCCACCAACCCCAATGAGGAATGCCGGAATGAAACACGCAACTGCTGAGATCATTCGTGAATATGGCCCGTTTGCCGATGTCGATCATGTGTGCGGCGTCACCTGGGACGGCGAAAAGGTCTGGTTCGCCAGCAACAGCAAAATCAACGCCCTGGACCCGGAAAGCGGCAAGGTGCTGAGCTCGATCGATGTCGCTGCCCATGCCGGCACCGCGTTCGATGGCGAGCATCTGTTCCAGATCGCCGAAGACCGCATCGACAAAATCGACCCCCGCACCGGCCGTATTCTCGCCACGATCCCCGCCCCCGGCGCAGGCACCGATTCGGGACTGACCTGGGCCGAAGGGACGTTGTGGGTGGGCCAGTACCGCGAACGCAAGATCCACCAGATCGACCCCGAGACCGGCAAGATCCTGCGCACCATCGAATCCAACCGTTTCGTCACCGGCGTGACCTGGGTGCAAGGTTCGCTGTGGCATGGCACCTGGGAGGGCGACGAAAGTGAACTGCGGCGCATCGACTCGCAAACCGGTGAAGTACTGGAAAGCCTCAAGATGCCGGAAGGCGTCGGCGTGTCGGGGCTGGAGTCCGACGGCGGCGAGCGGTTGTTCTGCGGTGGTGGCGATAGCGGCAAGGTGAGGGTGGTGCGCCGGCCTTCGTGAGGTGCTGCAGCAAGGTCACCAGATACAACCTTTGTGGGAGCGACGGTGCGGCGATCCGACCTGCTCGCGATTGCAGAGTGTCAGGCAACATCAATGTTGACTGATTTGACGCCATCGCGAGCAAGCTCGCTCCCACAGGGTTAGTGGGTGTACGCAATATCTGCGAGCAACCGAAATCACTGTGGGAGCGAGCTTGCTCGCGATAGCGGTGGATCAGCCGATATCAATGTTGAATGTGCTGGCCTCATCGCGAGCTCGCTCCCACAGGGTTAGTGGGAGTACGCAAAATCTGCAAGCAACCGAAATCACTGTGGGAGCGAGCCTGCTCGCGATAGCGGTGGGTCAGCCGATATCAATGTTGAATGTGTTGGCCTCATCGCGAGCAAGCTCGCTCCCACAAAGGCAACTGCCTTGGCGAAATTCATCCATTAGAGTCATTTGCGCACCGATAGTATTTTTGTTTCCTGCCATGTTTTCTGCTGGTCGAAATCGGTCTAAAAGCCCGGTTGGCAATCGTGTCTGTTTTGCTATCCTCAACCTTGTAGGTGAAGACGCAGACTGATGCGCAAAAGGATAGCAAGGAGACGTGGGGCGCGTTCCGAAGGGTACACGGTTAGAAAGATCCCCGCGCTGGGATCCAGCCCTTATGCCGTGTGAAGCAGAAGAGTTCCAATACAGATTCACGGCTCTTTTGTGGGAGGCCTGATAAACCTTGTAAGCCGGAGACCAGCGCCGGCCACCTACTTACACTCACCCGCGAAGCCCGCCCAGTGCGGGCTTTTTAATGCCCGCAAGGTGGGTCTGGTCAGCGGCTCAGGGCGCGCCAAACAGCATCGTCCAGTAAACACCGTTGTCGCTGCGGGCGTTGGTGGCATAAGCGGCGCCGACCTGGGTGAACATCGGGTTCATCAGGTTGGCGCAGTGCCCGGGGCTGGYGAGCCAGCCGGCCATGGCCTTGCTCGGTGAGCCTTGCCCGGCGGCGATGTTTTCACCGATCTGCCGACCACGGTAGCCGGCAGCCTTGGCGCGGTCGTAGGGCATGTCGCCGTCAGGGTCCTGGTGGGCGAAATAGTTGCCGTAGGCCATGGCCTTGCTATGGCCCTGGGCTGCGGCGCCGAGGGAGGCGCTCCAGGTCAGCGGCCGCGCGACCCCGAAGCGCTGGCGACCACACAGGCGCGGCCTTGCCCGGGCGGCATTGACCTGCGCCAGCAACGCCTGTGCGGCGTTGCGTGGATCGCCGGCCTGCCCGTCGAGCACCGGCCGCGCCAGCACCACTTGCCACTCACTCCCGGCGCGGCTGACGCCGATGTCGGCGTATTGATTGTCGAGCAGTGCGGCGCAATGTTCGTCCTGGAACATATCGAACGCTTCTTCGGCATCCCGTGCACCCACCACGCGGATAGAGCGCACCATGGTTGCCTGATAGCCGGAAGCCTTTAACCGGTCCCGCAACCCACCGCCCACGCCGACGGGCAAGGCCAGGTTCGACTTAAGCGTCAGGGGTGATAAACGTTGTGTCGGTCGTCGGTCGCAGCGTTGCGGATGGGCGCGATAGTCGTTGATGGCGTCGACCAGTTGCCGTTGCCCATCGGCGTGGGCGGGGCTGGCAAAAACCGGGAGCAGGGAAAACAGGCACAGCGAAGGAAAGCGCAAGGCAACGGCGGTTTGGCGCATGGGACGGGCAACTCGGATGAGATGACGATAATAGGAGTGGGGGGGAAGCGCTGGGTATGACTGGTGTCTCGACACAAGGTTCACGGCGGACAAGCGGCGGCCTGTCGTCCAGCCGAGGCGTGCGACGAAGGGTAAGGAGTGGTGCGTCGTTTAAACGGGATCCTGGTTCTCGCTCGGTCGTAGCCTGAAGCGACAGACATGCCCGCCACGCACCATGCATTCGCTGTGTTCGACTTCACCGCCGCCCAGCGTGCCGATCAAGGCCAGGTCCAGTTCGCAGACCACCGGGTGGGCGGCGGCCAGGCGATGGAATACGCAGTTATGCGCAACGATTTCCGGGGTGCCGCCTGAGCGAAAAAACACCTCGGCTTCGTAGCCCGTCTGGTTCATGTGCTGGACGATCCTGGCTTCATCCACGACCTGTTGTTCCAGGTCCGAAGCCAGCTTGCGGCCCATGCTGCGCATCAGCGAAGCCAGGGCTTCGGGACCGATGATGGCGGCGACTTCATCAATCAATATGCTGGCCAGTAGCTGATAGTGGCGAGGGAACTGCTCCCGCGCGTGGTCGGTGAGCCGATACAGCTGCTCCGGACGACGACCCGTCGGCCGGGTGTCGCCGCGCAGCACCAGGCCGTCACGCTCCAGCGCCGCCAGGTGTTGGCGGATCGCCGTGCGCGTGACGGCCAGATGTTCAGCCAACTCGTCAATGCTCATGCCGCCCGCATGGTGCAGCAGCGCATTGAGCAGGTCTTGCTGTGTTCGGCCCAGTCCTTCCAGCATGGGATACCCTCGCGCGATATCAGAATTTGTCAGGGAACTGCTTGACCAGCGCGGCGGTCAGCGCGTCGGCCAGGGCCTGGATGTGCGTGCGCATCATCGCCCAGGTGCGGGCTTCGCCGGCGTAATCGTGCGCGGCAAACGCATCGATCTGGGCGACGTGGTGACCGCCATGGGCCGACAGCATGTTGACCAGTGTGGCTTCAGGCAGATTGGGGTTGGCGGTGGCCAGGAAAGCCGCAATCGCCTTGGCATTGCTGGTCAACTCGGTGACGGCAGCCTGCTTGCCCTTGGCGTCTTTSGCGACGGTGGCATCGCTGTAGTGTTTCACCGCGCCCCAGTGACCGGCCAGCAGCTTGAGCAGTTGATCCGCYGCCGGTTGGCCRTAGAGCGGGGCGATGCTGTTGGCGATTTTGGTSGCGTTGTCGACGACCTGGTCCGCCGCGACTTTGGCTTGCTTTTTRTCGGCGGATTGATTGGCCAGCGCGTAGTTTCTGATCCAGAAAATGTGTTCGACCCAAAGGTCACGCTCGGCCAGGCGCGTGGTCAGCGCGGGGCTGTCGACAGCGGCAGGCGAGGCGGCGGGCGTTTGGCTCCAGACCGGTTGCGCACAGAAAGCCAGCAGGAGCAAAGCCAGGGTTTTGATATTCATCGTTGAAAACCTTTAGATGTTGAACCCGATTAACTGGGTAGAGCCACTCTAGTAAACAAAAAGTCATAGACTTGAAAATTATAATCATCAGAAGGCGAATTTTTCGGATATAAACTCAGCAGATAACGAAATCTGCAGCCTATCGGTTTCGACATAAGAGGGGAACGACTTTTTGGGGGAGAGGTATGACGATGTGCCGGTCAGGGAAGGTTGTCCGAGAGTGAAAGTATGTCCGAAAGACAATATAGTTTTACTGACGGGCAATACGCGGGGTGGTCGGTGGTAATAGGCTTGATTAACTTTTTTTCAATCAGGCGCTTAAGGCCTCCAGAGGTCAGATTAGCCAATAACCACGCTTTGTACTGGGGGATATACATTTTTAACTGGCGCTCTATTTCCTTGGCAATACTGGTACTATAAAATTTCTGATTGCCGATAAATAACGGTTTTGTATCGTGTTTAACCTCGAAGCGCCGTCTTAAAACATGGGCGTTAGTGTCAAGTTTGGTGGCGAGCTCATAGTGAGTAAAATGGTCTTTGCGCCATTCCATGAGTAACTTAAGGGCCGCGTCCGGATCAGTGAAAGAATTGGTTTTAGGGATGTATAGTGACGTAAGTTTTGGGATTGTGTTTGACTGAATAAGCAGAATTAATGATTTTCTTTTAATGTTTATTAGTGATGCGAACTCCAAAGTCGTGTGTTTTTTTCTTGCGCGTAAGATCTTCAAGTCATCGTGGCGAGATTCTATGGATTTTTTTATGTCCGACGTAATTTGTTCTCGACTATAAAGATAGGGGAAGTTGTCGTGCGGCGGCATAATGTTATTTTTAAAGAGGATTGACTTGATGGCTTTGCCAGTTATTCCAAATTCTCTGGATAAAGCCGGGGTGGTGGTGAATTTTTGAGCAAATAATTTAAGGCAATCTTTGTGTATGAATTTTGCGCGAGATTTTCCTCGAGTGATTTTTCCTAGGATAATCTCTCCTGGAATGAATCCATTTGAAACAAGTTCCTCGACTTGGTGTGGCAGAACCCCCCAGTTAGATTGGATTTTATGTAACGATTCATAATCTTTGCGTGTATATCCGGTAGGGGTTTCTCCTCTAGTTCGTTCTTGTTTAAATTTGTTTATAACCTCACACATTTGATCCTTGTGGTAAAAAATTCTGTTGGCGATACATATTTTTTGAAATGAATGATTTTTTATAATGGATCGTGTGGTTTCAAGTGCGCCGACAGCGCCGAATGAGGATTTTAATTCGGCAAAGCTGAATGCGAGAGGTTTGCAGCAGTTATGCACAGTGCAAGTGTGCGATTGGGATGAATTATTTTTCAAATAATCCAATGTTGTGCTACTGATCCATTGATCATGGCTCCGAATCCATGAACTTAGCAATGTTTGTGTCGGGAAGTTCGGATAGCTGTTGGTTAGATTCGTAAGGTAAGAGATAAAGAATTTTTTATCCTCTTTTCCTATATTCACCGCCGTGCTGATTGCGCAATTAGTGTCGGGGTCGGAAAGAAGTTTGTATTGCATGCAATCAAGAGCAGCGAACGTTCGGGTGATTGCATCTTGGTTAAGGTTTAGAAATAATTCTAATAATTCTATAGTGGCAGTGTCTTGGGTGGGCGTGGCTAACGCGTTCCGTAGGTCAAATTGACATTTGCAAAACGGTCCATTGGTGTATGACCATTGATATATCCTATCACATGAGGGGCAGTTGCTTAGGTAAAAGAGATGATGGTAGGGGCATACAGCCACATAGTCGATATCTTGGATAAATCGCCAGTATCCTTCCGCTAAGCAGGCCGGACAAAATCGGGAGTGATGCCGACATTTTCTGAAAGGGATCTCAATTTTTGCAATTATGGTGTTACTCAAGCCCGTCGCTAAAGGGGATGAGCGCTTATAAAATACGCTTTGAGAGGCGAATGGATTTTCTTCATTTTTTAAGAAGAAATCGCTTATGACTTCTCCTTCGAATAAGTTTTTAAAACTTATAAAGGCATCCACACCAAGTGCTCGCGAAAAGCTCATTACATTGGTATATCCATTAAGGAAAGCCGTCCGTGAAACCAGGCTAGACGGGCTTTCATGCGGGTAGGGCCTAGGCCAAAAAGGTAATTCATGCATCTTTCAGTTGCTCCATAAGTGTTTGAATTGTTCCAGCAGATACTTCAAAGGGATTTGTATAAGGTTCGACACCGTCGTTTAGTAGCCGCGCCGCCGTTGCACAATCCGAAATTGTGACTTCGTCGCCTTTCCGGGTTAATACGATGTGCATAATCTCATAAAGTAGTGTCCGTAAAGACCGCATATTCCCAAGTGTGTGCAAGTAGAACGCACATGAGATTTTGCTGTCGGTAATGTGTAACGGTTTGGAGAAATTTCCGATTCTGCTCATTTCAGTATTCAATTTGAGTAATACCGCCATGAAAATTGAATCGTACTTCAAGTTGCTCAGTCTGGCGCGATATGGATAGCGACCAGCCAGTTCTTCGTGCTTGTCTATCAGTGACTCTGCGCTGGTTTTTCCTGAAAGAATAATCGGGATGGCAGTGCTGTTAGCCACGTGTTTTATCCACTTGCATACATTCTGCCACGTCTTTACAGCACTTGGGTTCAGGAGGTCGTGCACCTCGTCGATAATAATGAGTTTGGTTCCACATGTTTTCAGCAAACGGAAAAGCCGATTTTGTAATGTAGCGAGTTTGGCTACAGGAGGGTCGTCTCCAAGCGCCTTGAGCATTTCGGTGCACAAATCTATGATTGAGTACGTGGCTGGCACAGGACAATCAAAGGCGAGAACTTGTTTGAACTGCCCACTTTCAAGAAAGACTGTGCGCTGTCCACCGACCATATTGATTATCTGCRTACAGGCGGTACTTTTCCCCGTTCCTGGGTCACCCAATAAGAGTGCGCAACAGGGTTCCTTTCTCAACCGCGTGGCTTCCATGCCGTGAAGCAATTTTTCGATGGCCGCAGCATATTGAGGGTGCATAATGATAGTATTTGAAAACTCGATGATCTTCGATTCCATGGCAATTGATAGTGTCATGAGATTAACTCCCGATAACGTAGGTAGGCAGATTCTGTAAGGGAAGGCTGGCAAAATCGGTCGGCAACTTGGCAGGCGCGGGTGCGTCGTTTTTGCCTGTGGGTCGCGAAGTACGCGACGAAAGCCCGAGTTTTTCCGCGGCCACCAACAGTCGTTTATTTTTCCGCAGATTATGGCGAGACTGAGCTGTTGAGTTGTGTTTTATTTCCCAAAGTTCATTGTAGATTTTTAACAGTGCTTGACGTGCGCGGCTATCATCGAACTTGATTTTGTTTTTTTTGAGGTCATCCAAAACAAGCTGATGCGCGTACATGGTCAAGTTGTTTTGGTAGGGGGCTGTCGCAAAGGCTTCAACTAATTCAGTGGGTTTATCCGGGTGACAAACCCATACGCGTGAGAGGTCGGTTATATCTATGTAGACAATAGCTTTTCGGCTCTTGCCTAGAGCGGCTGCAATCGCGGGCAGGCTAGGGCCGGTCCATGAGAGAGATTTGTGTGTAACCCTTCCACCGTTTATTCTTTTGTATACAACCTGCCGGCATACGCTCTTCAGTGCATCTTGGGTGTAACGTTCCGGTGGCAGTTGGTCCAATGATTCTGTCAACCACGCTTGATGCGGTGATGTGTGTATGGATTGGTGGTATTCTTGGTGATAAACTTCATTTATGAAACAATCAAAAAGTTCATTCAATTTGCTCATCTGTATGCAGGCGCCATCTTCGGCTTTGTAATATTTGCCAATAACGGGGTTTGATCCCGTGGAGCCTTCCATTGCGTGGATGAGTTGACTGTTAAGCGTACCAAAAAATCGTTCAACAATTGCTTTGGCGTTCGGCGTGCGGGGTGGTGCATAATGAATTTTTATGCAAAGCAGATCACCAGAATTTTTGACCGTTTCATTTGCGGCTTCTGCACCATTATCGACGGTAATTTCGATCGGGCGACCACCGAAGTGTTCGGGGTCTTCACACGAAAGTGCCATCCGGAGCGACTTCAGGAATTTTTCGGCACACGGAGGTGTCAGAGAAAGTTCATATCCGATGACATAGCGCGTGGAGGTTTCAATCAGCAAGTGTAACCATGGTCGTCCAAGCACTCGTCTCTTTTCATCAACCACGATAATATCCATTTCGTGTGAGTCTCCTTCGACGAGTCTTAGTAATAGTCGCGAAATTTTTTGTTTCGTGCTGTAGTTGTTGACCCTTTGGGCCTCCTGTTTTCCGAGTTGTTCAACATCTTTATAATATTGATTGATGCGGTTGATCTCGCGAGATACGGTGGAGAGCGAGGGGGTACTGATTTTAATTAAAGAGTAGCTGCTCCGGTCCTCATTTTCGTTATCGATGTGCGCCGTAATTAGCTTGTGAAGGGTTTTGATCGTAGGATGTTTGGGTTGTAAATAAAATTTATAAATAAATGTTGAGATAATGTCGCGTGTTTCATTGTTGAGTTGCTTGCCGCGAGGGAGAGTGCTTTTTCGTTTGATCAGCGAAAATGGATTGAAATTTGACTCGCGGTAAGTTCTGACCCATGAGTAAACGCTGGTGTAGCAGGGAGGCTTGTCGTCCCCATAGCATTTCGATAACCGCTCTACCTCTGCCTCAACGGCATCATGAGGCAGAGAACCTTGAAAGCGCTCCGTAAGTTCTCGACTATAGTATATTTTACGTAAATACTCTTTCTTCTGGGCCTGGGGCATGGTGTGTAAAACAGCCTCGTACGATGAATCAATTGTTGCCATTGCATGCAGGCGCACTTCTCCTTTCAGTAGAAGGCTATTCAGCAAATCCGGCGTGAAGAATAATATTGTTTTGTATTGGACCGAGCGCATTGTAATCCGAGTGTCTTCTGTTGAGACCACTTCGTAAATTTTCCCGTAAATGTTGTATTGGCTGCCGGTCTTGATTGTCTTGATGCTGCCCATAGATTGCAATCCTCAGTTGGGGCAAAATACTATAAGCGTGGCTTCAAATTATTTTAAACAGTATAAAATTTCACTAAATTTGTCGGAGTGGTTGGCTCTGCCGTATGTTAGGGGTTGTATGCTCAGTGATTGCTTCCCTGATGAAGTTATGCAAGCTATGTATGAAAGTACTAAGGGAGTGCCCGCCGGCACTGTCAGGCGGGTGGTCAACTCTAGTTAATGGCGTATTGGCTTGGAATTTTGCATTTATCGCCTACCACAGGTAAATCGGCTATACATAAATTTTGGTGGAACGGCATTTCTTTAGATGTCGTGAGAGGAAATCGATTGATCAAAACAAACTAAGCTTGGCCAGTTAGGGTTGTGTTCTTCATGTTTGACCTCACCGGAAAGCGGGGTGTGCAAGTTGAGCATGCTAGTGAGATCACAATTCAGTTTTTGTTGAAAAATGGCAGCACACACAGCTCTCATTGAGGGCGCTGGATTGTGCGCGAGCAGTAGAGAGATTGTCAGTGGCCCGTTCCATGTACCAAGGCATTGCATGAGTTGCCGCAACTCAAACGCGGTGACCTGATGAGAGCGCGAATACAGTAGCCCGAGATTGTCTAGAGTTTCGTCAGTAGGAAAGTCGGAAAGGACGAAGACTTCAAATCCGTAACCTAGCGCGCTGGCTGTGGCCGCAAAATTATCTAAAGTGCGCTGGTAGGAACTGGTCTGATCCGAATACCCTCCTTTTATCTCGATAAAATAACTACGGTCGTCGCATTGGATAAAAAAATCAGGTGTATATGTATGTGATTTGTTGCCGTCATTATAAGTATGGCTGACTGGCTGGATGTAATACTGAATGACTGCAGGCAGGTATTCCAAGATCAAGCACATGTCGGCTTCATTATGACTTTCGCAGATAAGCTGGGCGTGATTTTTTCGCGATGGAAAATAGACTAGCGACTTTCCATAGCGGTTTTTACGCACGTCACGCGCCGGTGAAGAATGTGACGGAACCCAGTTTTTATCCAGCATCATGGTAGCCCTTTAGCTTGGCCATCATACGCCAATCCCAATGACGGTCAGCGTATGGAGAGTATGAACTTGATAAGGATTAGGTCAAACTGCTCGACTCGCTTGAGTGGTTTTTTGTTAACGTATCTAACTCCCGTGTTGATCGAGAGCATTGCAATAAAAGAACACCATTACTTCGACAGGCGAGACATAGCCAGCTGCAATGACCGTACGGTTTGATTTTTCATAGTAGTTCTAGTTTCAGGGCGCGCAGTCCTACCCGTTGGACCCGGAATTTTAACGAGGGATGGAGATAAGCCTTGGAGCGTGTAACGCGAAGCTGAAAGAGGGTGGGCTGGAATTGTATTGCGATTGCGAGTAACACAGGGACGCAACCATATACAGCTTTTCTGAACAAGAGCTACTTCATAATCGGTACCGCGGTATCTATAGCGCTGAGTAATGGGGCACAACATGGACACGTCGCCTGGCACTTTCTTAAACGTGGAGTTCAAGGCTTCGAAAGTGGCCTGCGTCAGTGTTCCGCCTTGTTTGAATTGCCACGTGAGGATATGGCAAAAAACGCTTGTTGACACAGTTGTAAGGTAGTGCGGAATACTCAATCCGTATTTGGCCCATCTAGAAGTGTCGTTTAAAAGATCAGTCTCGATTTTAATGGTTGCAAAGGCAAGATTTGATCGGGTGCCGTGTGTGCGAGTGGTCAAAGCAGGTTCTGACTGACCGAAAAGCTTTTGGTACAAGTGCGAGAGGCGAGGCAAGAGCGAGGAGATAAAAGATGTTTTGCCTTTCACTGCACATTCAGCGTGCTGATGCTGCCGGAACCGTTTATCGCAAGGACGGAGGTTTTTCGACCGTGCCGTAGGCGCAGGGGATAACGGACGCTTAGGGGTAAATGGGTGCAATGTTTTCTGCACAAACCGCTTTTGAGACTGAATTAATCGCGTCGTCTTCATCATCGTTCTCCGAACTAGCTGTAGATTACGATCCGCGCTCATTGATTGTCTGATAGGGGGCTGAGCAGAGGACCAGCCTTCGCCTGCGTCAGTGTTGGACCGTTCAGCCTACTCACCACATCGATATCTAACTTACGCTCCCGCTCATAACTCAGGTCGCGCGGAGGTGGCAGCTTGGAACTATCGCGGAGACTAAGGGTGAAGGGCTTGGGGTTATGCTCGCGCGTTTGTCCTCCGGCGTCGAGGTCACTGATGAAGAAAATCTATGAGTCGGATAATTTAAAAAATCATCTAAATCAGGTGGTTAAATGGATAGGTTGCTAGCTTATGTTATCGCATAAGATTATAGATTTGTTCTATTGTGAGTTTTGACTTTTCTAAGCAGCAGATCGCTGCGCTCTCGATTGCCTAAACGAATGATTGTCACAGCCTAGTTGCCAATCACTGATAAAATAAAAATCCCAGGCCCTACAATTGGTTGGGCACTATTCTCGGCCAGGCTTACACAGTCTGGGCCTTCAGCCAGAGCTTATGAATAGCGAAAGGCGAATTAGTAAAACGTCTGAGTCGGGTAACGGTTTTGAATTTCACGTAATAACAAAGCAGGCTTTAAAGAGAGGTGTTGAAAAAATTTAATATTATCAATCGGTTATATTTCTATCAGGGCTTGAATATTTCGCATAGGATTTCTCTATTAATATTTTCGACAGGGGCATGGCGTATCCTAGCGTTGTAGCTCAACTACAATTTAGGTAGTAGCACTACAGATTGTTCGAGGTGTGATATGCCAGCTCGCCGGGAGCMGTATATCAGCATCGCCAAACTTCGTGGTATGGCCTTTGCGATTTCAACTGCACAGGCTATAGGTTGCGAATGTACCGGCGCGGCGGTCGCCGCCTCGCTGGCTAAGCAGGACATCACGTTGCTTGCTGACGCCGCGGTACCGCAAGAGCTACGTAGAGCATGGCGACGTCGTTTTGAGGGGGCGGAGGCGAGTGTGGCCATACGCAAGAACTTGTACGAAGTTTACCCCGCCCTGCGCATGGTTTATGACAATGTGCTGTGGTCGGCGTTGGATCCTCATTTGCGGGTGGATCAAACTGAGGCACAACTGTTTGCCTTACGCCTGAACGGTCGACCGTTGCCTGGCTATTCTCCAACAACACTCAGAGCCCTATGTGGGTGCCCATGCTGGCAGCGACTAGGCATCTTGATTATGTTGCTCCGCAGTCTAGATAACCGCTTCTATCTGGAGCGGCTATGGTTGCAACGAAAGTTTACTCACTATTGCGTGCTGGCCTGTGCGAGGCCGATTCACCGTCGCTTTGCTCAGCTGCTCTACCCATTGATAAACGAGCTACTTTGCTCCGGCCAGTTGGGTCAGATTTATGCTTGGCCAAGGGATCTGACGGCATTTGAGCAACGTGTAAGTGACCAAGCAAAACTGGGACAGTGTCTTATCGAGCGTGGGTGGGTTCGATGCTGGGATGAGCGCTGCGTACTGTGGCTTTGGGTGCTCGGCGAACCCCGGCAGGGCATGTTGATTCGAGAATTACTTGCCGCACCTGTAGAGCAGGAGGTAGAACGGCCCAGGCGAATTTATACGCGCACGGGCCGCGTATTACGCCAGCAAGCAGACCTGCGATTGACCTTCGCTACTTGAGGGTCGTCGCATCAGATGCATTTCATGTCGGGGTGGCATATCTTCGGATTGCGACTCAGCTTGCAAGAGCAGGGTCTGCAGATGGTCACGCAAATCGTTTTGCAGTTATTGCATTTGCAAGTCGTGGGTGGTGACGGCTTTTGTCCTCGCGTTGCCGCAGGCGTTTTTGTCTGTATTGGTCCAGCGCCTCGCGAGCGAGCCAATGTTTTTCTTTGCAATTGGATTTGGTTCTCCCGCTGCTGCAACATGTGTTGCACACTCCGCCACAACAGACAAATGCGTTCGGCCGGGTGGATCGACTACGCGGCCATAACGCACCTGCTTACCTCGTACCCGATTGTGAGGCTATCAACCAGGTAGTTGCCACGCCACCTCTTCCTGCGCTGCACTGTGCACATGATCCGGTAACGTTCGCAGCAGGTCTTGCGGACGCTTGCCTCCCAAGAAGTGATTGCTTGATGCGAACCAGAACGCCATCCCCCAACAGTCCTTTTTTGCGCTTAGCACTTTGACTACCGCGCCGAATTCGGTGGTGGGGTGCTGCTTCGTTGGGTCGCCAAACGCGAACGCTGGAAAGTAATCCTGGCTCTGGTCGCTCAATTTGATGATACGGCCTTCGCGCAGCCATTCCGCTAGTCCTGCCGCGAGTGCGGCAGGCGAGAGCCCTGTGAGTTGGGCTAAGCCCGCCGAAGTTACCCACTCACCGCCTTGCAGGATCAATTGCTGCGCCTCCGCCAGCATGGCCGCCTCCCTGAATAACGTGTGCGGGTTCAGTGTGCCGGGAGCGCTGAGGCCCGAGGCAGGCTCCTCTGAATCGGCCGCGGCCATGGGCAGTGCGCCGAGAAATACACGGTTCAAGATCTCGAGGCAGTCGAGGTATACGTTTGTCGCGCTCCCGCTCATTGCCGGCAGTTCGATGTGGAGGTGAATGCTATCTGCCTTTTTAGACGTCGGTGTGTGTCCCTCTGAACCGCGGTAGACCTCGATTTTCTTGGTTGCCATGTTACCTCCTTGAACGCCGGCATTAAGGGCTTGCCGACCGTAACGATAAGCCTTTTAGCCGTGCACGGGGTGTTGGCGCTGACGCAAGGTCGACCAAGGGCAAAGCCGCCCCGGAATGCGTCAATCGATGTTACTGCCTCAGCCGCCATAATGGTGTTTTTGTCTCTGTCCAACTGACGTCGTTTAATATCGATCTGGGCGCACGCGTCCGCTAACGCCGGCGCGCTGATCTGCCGGCCGGTTGTTCCGATCTGCGAACGTACATACCATTTGTCGCATCGAGCTCCTATCGCTTGGCAACTTTGCTGGCGCAGGGGGGTGACGACCAAGTGTGCGTCCGGGGGATTGGGCTGTAGTGGGGCAGGGCCAAGCGGTTTTTTTTGCTCAAGGAGAAGCGAAAATAAGTGAAGACCTTCAGTCTTACGAGCGTTGCTCGCTGGCCTGTATGCCCTGCAGTTACCGGAGCGTGGTCAGAACAACAGGTGAAATAACACCGGAAGGGTGTAGCGCTTTCTAACCGGTGCGTGCGTCGTAAATTCACCGAGCGAGAGCGGGCGATTCAGGGTCATGATCGTCCGAAACGCTTGCGGGCTACCAGCCGCGCGGCAATCCGACCATCGTGCAACCTAACTCTTCGTTCAGCTAATGCCTAGGATTTTAGGCGCAGCGACAGGCTTAACCCAGTAGCGCCTAGAATCCTGGACGTTATTAACTTGTGAACTCGTTGTCGCCAACCCAAGTGTTGAGGTGGCGTGCATGCGTTGAGGTCGCAGCATGGCGTGAAAAGGCTACGCTATATCGAGATACAGTCAGGGTATCGGCCATGCGTACCACCTACAGCAAAAGCCAGGATCGCCGGCGGATGCGTCGTCTGCTGGTGTTAGTTGCGCAAGGGCATGCTTTCGTCATCACCCAGCATGGCAAAGCGGCTTGTTTACTGGTCCAGGTCGAGGCACAAGGGCGTACACATTGAACAGTGACTCGACAATCCTCACCCCTCGAAGAGGTTGTATCTTGATGTCAACGCAACCCTTTCGCAGCGGTTACGCTGGCCAGGTAACAGCATTCAGTCCAGGCGTAGATGGAGGGCGAGGCCCATTGTCGTCCTGCGGCAAGTGGCGCGCACGAGTTTTGAGCGATGCTGTTGCCCGTCTGACTGACAGCTGATTAGACGGCTGAGGGGCTACTCGCTTCGCGCCTCAGTCGAGGTCCCTCGTATTACCCCATCCAACTTCAAGGCATCCCATTTCGTGCAAAAGATCAACCTTGAACCGCTGCTCACCCAGACCATTGAGATCGTTATTCGCGCCGGCGAGCTGCTGATTGCCGAGTGGGCGAGTGTGGACGGGCCACGGGGTCAAGGTGACAAGGCCGCCGTAGACGAAGAGATCGAACAGTTTTTGCGTCCGCATCTGCTGCAGCTTTTCCCTTGCGACTTCTGGGGAGAGGAAACCGGGCATCGTCTAACCGGCCATCCATGGTGCTGGGTCGTTGACCCGAACGACGGGACCACGGACTTCCTCAAAGGGCTCAAAGGCTCAGCCCTGTCCATCGGTCTGTTGCACAAACAAACGCCGGTATTAGGTGTGGTATATGCCCCCGTCACCGTTGAGGGCGCCCCTGATTGCATTGCTTGGGCAGAAGGCATGGCCGAGGTGAGCCGCAACGGACAATCGGTGCTGTCACAGCTTTCTACCAAAACCTTGTCGAGCGGCGAGTTCGTGATGGTCAGTGCCGCTGCAATCTACAAGCCTGAGCTCAACAGAGCCCTCTGCCAACCCAGCACCTTTGTCGCAATGCCATCCATTGCCTATAGGCTCGCCAAAGTCGCCGCCGGTGAGGGGGTCTGTGGCATCTCGCTTTATCCAGTTTCTGCACATGACGTTGTCGCAGGCCACGCACTTTTAAGAGGAGCTGGCGGCGTTTTACTCGATGAGCGTGGGCAAACGATTACCTATGTAACTGAAGACAATATGCAAACGGTTTCACAACGCTGCTTCGGTGGTGCAGTGTCGGCGTGCCGGATCCTGCTCGTCCGAGAATGGGGTCGCATTTTCACGGACGTCTCCAACTGAGAGCAGTTGTCGGACTCAATTCGAGCAACCCGCATYGTCATCTCATTGGCCGCTAACTGCGCACAGTCCGACGGGTGCTAAATTGGCAACTCTGGACTTGCATTTTTCATCCTGTTTTTAAACATGGAGCTTCAGGTCCGAAGCGGGCGTCTAAGAGATGCGCGGCCCACCCTGAACAGATAGTGCGTGATATCTTTTGGACGACGGGAGTAGAGACTGCAGAAATCCAAGGCACTCCGCTCATTGCTTCACGTCTGCCAGGGCATAGACATGCGTGACTCACTACGAGAGCCGTGATGAAAGGTAAGCGCAAAGTCAAAACGTACCAATGGCTCCTCGCTGAGCAGTTTCAGCTCGAAGCCCAAGCAGCGCTCAGGGCGCGCACCTGTGCAAGTCGATTCTTGGACATCGCACTGTCGGCGGGTAGAGACATGGAACCGGTCGGATTGCTGGCAGGTAACCGGACTGCCACATCGACCTGAATTCACCCCCTTAGGCAGCCAGCAAAAGACGTTTACCAATTAAAAGGGGCCCCGGTCTGAGCATTAGAAAAGGTGACCACCGTGGATTTCCGACCACCCCATCTTCACACTGAGTGAAGATAGCCGAAGCTTTAAGCGCGATGCCAAACTCAAAAGGCGAATCATGTTTGCTGAAGTCATGCGCAATGATGTTTACCGAGCCTACCGGGTCCGGCTGGAAATGTTTTTACCTATTCCCACCGATGCCTCTGACCTGGACATCCATGCGTTGATCGAGGCGGGGTTCTCGCCGGGGAGTATTAAGACGCTCTGCGACTTGGGGGTATTCAGCCCTGACGCGTGCAACCACATCATTTCGCTCAAGGCCCTTAAAACCCGCTTGACTCACGGTCAGCGCCTGAGCGTGGCTGAGAGTGATCGCCTGTTTCGTCTTGCGCATATCACGGCCATGGCCCAGACGGTCTTTGGGGACACCCACAAAGCCCAGCGATGGCTGAGCAAATCCAAGGCGCGCTTTTCAGGTGAAAATCCCATTGCACTGCTCTCCACCAGCCCGGGCACTCGCTTGGTTGAAGAATTGTTGATTGAGGTCGCAGAGGGATTGGCGTTTTAACGGTGTTGCTTGTCAGAGCTTTTACAGGGGGGCACAGGACCCGCCTTGGTAGCAACACCGCATGCGCCTAATCTCCGGCGCCAACCTATTTTTCGATAACAATCTTGTAGGCACCGGCTTCCGAGCGAAACCTCCGGTCCTAGCCGGGGGGCGTCAATTGGCGCAGGAGAGTTTGCAGCGTTTCAATCTGGCGTGCCTGCTCCCGCAACTGCCGGCGGTTTTCGCGGTGTTGAAGCAGGTACGGTTTGACCCGTTCCCGTAATACGGCGTACTCGGTCTGCATTTGTTGCAGCTTGATCGCCAGTACGTCGTGGGCCTGTTGGGTATCGCTCAGGGTCTGGGTTTGTTGACGAAATTGTGCGTGCAGTACCCGATGCTCATTGCGCAAGCGTTCCTGCTCACGGTACACCTGGACCAGTTCCTCCTGTTTGGCCAGTTGCACGTTCTGCAAGGACCGCAGTTCCTGGCGCAGCTGATTGGTCTGCTCGTCGTGCCGGCGCAGCTCTTGCCCGCGCTGAGTCAGTTGTTCCTGTCGATAGTGCTCAAGTCCCTCTCGGGCATGCTGATGTTTGTCCTCCAGTGATTGCAGCTGCTGGGCCCGCTCTTCAAGGATCTGTTGCTGCCCTGCCACTAGCTGTCGCAGTTGTTGGCGTTCGCCCTCGCTGTCTTGTAATTGCTCGCGCAGCCCACGTTCGCGCTGCCGCTGCTGTTCCAGCTCGTCGGTGAGGAGGGTGATGGTGGTCAGCGATTGCTCCAATCGTTCGCGTAGCTGCGCGTGCGCCTGTGCATAGCTGGCCTGCTGCTGCGCGAGGTGCTCTTGCTCGTCAGCGACGGCGTCACGCGCCTCCTGGGTTAATTGCTCGGCTAGACTGCTCACCAAGGTGGTCAATTTTTCATTGAGGGTGGGCGACGGCCCGAGGTTGGCGGCCTGACTGCTGTTGAGTTCCTTCAGGTAGCGCTGAATGGTGCTTTTCGAGCCGGTATTGCCGAGCTCAACGCGGACCAGGTCGATGCTCGGATGCAGCCCACGCCCTAACAAGGCATCACGCGCGGCGTGCACCAAAGCTTTGTTGATACCGCCACGGGCCATGTCAGGAGCTCCTGTAGGATTTCCGGCTCTTAAGCAGTATGACGCATGCCATTTGACTTGCCTGGTTTCTGATCAAGACGACAATCTGTTTAGTCCACACCGGTACAAGCCCGCCGGGCGAGGAGGGTAGGGGATGACCACTGCCGCGGAGCGGTACCTGCAGGCGGCGCGGCGGGAAAGCACCACGCGCCGCTACGAACAGGCCGTGGCGCATTTTGAGGTGGGCTGGGGTGGGTTTCTCCCAGCGTCGAGTGACAGCATTGTGCGTTATCTGGCTGAGCACGCTGAAGCCCTGTCGATCAGCACCTTGCGCGGCCACCTGGCGGCCTTGGCGCGTTGGCATCTGAAGCATGGTTTTGTCGACCCAACCAAAGCCCCGCAAGTGCGCGACGTGTTGCGCGGTATTCAGGCGCTGCACCCGCGGCAGGTCCGGCAAGCCGAACCGTTGCAACTGCGCGAACTGGAGCAGTGCGTGGCTGCATTACAAGTCGAGGCAGCGTCGCCGGACGTGGCCGTGCGCCTGCGCGCCTGTCGCGATCAGGCCTTGCTGCTCCTGGGTTTTTGGCGTGCGTTTCGCAGTGATGACCTGTGCCGCCTGCGCATTGAAGCCAATCAGCTCGTGCCGGGCGAAGGGCTGAGTCTGTTCCTCGCCAGCAGCAAGTCCGACCGTGAGCATCAGGGCCGCAGCGTCAGTGTGCCGGCATTAAAACGCCTGTGTCCGGTTCAGGCATATGAGGAGTGGCTGAGCCTCAGTCAATTGCAGCAGGGGCCGGTGTTTTGTGCCATCGATCGCTGGGGCCACCTGTCCACCGAGGCCCTGCACCCGTACAGCGTGGCGCGGGTGGTGCGCCGGGCTTTGACCCGCGGCGGCGTCGCCGGGGAGCGCTACAGCGGGCATTCCTTGCGCCGCGGTTTTGCTACCTGGGCCACGCGTAACCAATGGAGCACCAAGGCGTTGATGGAGTATGTCGGCTGGCGTGACGTGCACAGCGCCCTGCGCTACGTGGAGGCCGACGCGCCGTTCGGTGACTGGCGGCGTCATCCGGATGAGTCAAAATGACTGCGTCGCGACGATTTCGTAGTGAGCTACGGACTACGTTATTACAGCTGTACAACCAGGCTAATTCACCCTTGAAGTAAGCGATTCCACAGGTATGAGAAACCAAGATTCTCAAACCTGATCGCGGTTTTGGTGCGCAGAGGCTCGAGTGGCGGTACGCCGAGGCGGCGAGGGGCGTGATTCACGAACAGCCCGGGCGGATCCCGGCGATAGAGTCCATGGGCGGTCTTGGTTTGGGTGTAGGCTGTAGGTGATTGACCGGGCAGAAAAGTCGGCAGACGCCATCAAACTCAGCGCGGCGGGACCGTGCACGGTGTGTGCGAGGAGAAGAACATGACGATGCCGAACGAGCGCACGCGCGCACTCATCCAGACACGAGACTTTCTGGTCGAGCTTGCAGAAGATTCCGCGCTTTCAGCGTCCATGCGACGTCAGGCCCGCCAGCTGTTACGGCATTATCCCCATGCAAACGAGATCCTGCGGGCCGGGCAGCTCGAAGAGCGAAGGGGCGACCGACTGACCGAGCCCTTCCTGAGCTCCAGCATCGATTGACCGCCGTGGCCACTCATCATCAGCCCTAAGCAGCTGATCCTGGTCTGTGGATACGTAGAGGGGAAAGGGCTCCATCGCCTTATCGACCTAGGGCGTTATGGAATTCCACTGGCGCTCAATGGCGCTTCCGGTTAGACAGGCGTTAGCTCATATTCCATTGGATGGGACATCATTGGGAGGAAGTGTTAATGAGCACTTCAACTGCGACTCGACGTCCGGCAAAAAAGAAAGCTGTGTCCCGAGAGGAGGGCATCGCGGCCTTTTGGCGATTCAGTTCCCATCGAGAGTCGCTGACGGATGCGCGGAGGCTGCACCAAATAAAAGTAGGGTTGCCCGCCGACCTCATCCAGGTGGTTCGTTTGGCCTTCAACCTTCAGGACCGCCACCTGGAAACGCTGCTCAATGCATCAATTTCGACCCTTGAAAGAYGACGGCGAGCGCAAAAGAACCTTGATCCTGTCGCCTCCGAACGTGTGGACCGAATTGCTACGCTCAGTCACTTGGCCGAGAGGATCGTTGAAAGCCAAGCGGCTGCCACCCAGTGGATGTCGGCACCGAATAAAGCGCTCGGTGGGACGGCACCGATCATGCTCTGCGAAACCGAGATCGGCGCTAAATGTTTCCGTCGACGCATTATTGACCCGGGTGCCGACACTACGCTGACCCAACCCCGCAGTCTGAAAAGCAAAATGCAACAACGAGTTCGGGGTTCGAAACAGGGTTAATGAAATTCCGGTACGTGGGTCAAAGGTGTATCGGCTGCAACAACCGGGGCAACGGGGCGACCGGATATCAGCGTAAATGGTGACTGGAGGGACTTGCCGACTCGACGCAACATGCCTCTCGGCTTTTGCGTTAACGCACTTTGCGAAAGCTAATCCTAATCGCGGTGGAGCTGCTCTTGAACTGTGCTCAGGCGCAATTGGCACGCTGGCCTCATCAAGCAAATCTCGTTCGCCCACTACCTGTGCCTAAAATTCAAAGCAGGTGTGCTTTTCTAGCTATATCCATCAAATCTTGTCGAGCCGTAATCTTGGGCACGGTGCTTTCCAACGCTTTTAGTGTCCGGCAACCACCTGCAAACCCGACGATGCGCGTGCTCTGCACTGATCATCAGTCGGGACAATAAAAATAATACTCAGCGGGAGACAATCCTATGGGACTCGCTCAAGAAAAAGTTGGTGCCGTTGCGTCGTTCACACTGGTTTCCAAAGGCGCTGGAGCCGCCTCGTGGGGAGCAATGGCCTTGCTCTGGCTTGTCTATGCCATGGACGCTAACTCACGTCAGATGTTCTTCATGGTGTTGCCCTCGATCACGAGCGAATTCAAAACCAGTGCAGAACTGACGGGGCTGCTCGCAGCGTTCATCACCATCGCAACGTCCTTGATCGCCGTGCCTTGCATGATCTGGGCGGATAAAGGCGGGCAGGGCTGGATGCGCAAGTATCGTCACCTGCCGATCGTAGTTGCCTACACACTGTTCACCTTTTTGACAGGGCTGAACTTCCTGACCGCATCATTGGGCATGCTCGTGGCCTTGCAGGTGATTTCCCACGCCTTCGGTGGTGCCGGTGAAGCTATCGAAGTCACCTCCTTGTCCGAGTGGTGGTCTCGCGAGCGGCGCGGTTTTGCATTGGGTCTGCATCACACGGGTTATCCGTGGGGTACGCTGATTGGAGGCCTGGCGATCAGTGCATTGCTGAACGCCTACGGTCCTGAAAACTGGCGCCTGGCTTTTCTGCTGTTCCCAGTACCGATGATCATCATCTTCTCCATCTATTGGTGGTTCTGCACCAAAAAGCGCTACGAGTCCTTTGTTGATCATGTGCGTGATGCAGGTGAAACCGTTCCGGCACTGAGCGCAGCGCAAGGGACTGTCGTTGCTCCCGAAGGTGCTTTTCGCTCCGCAATCCGCAATCCGAATATCAGCACCATCGCGCTGGTCTCGATGCTCGCTATCGTCGGTTATTTCGGGATCAGTTTCTGGTTGCCGCAATACCTGGCGTTCGTGGCCCATTACAACTTCGCCGAGGCGGCAGCCTATTCGGTGCTGTTCACCATCACCGGAGGGCTCGGGCAAATAGCCTGGGGCTGGATCTCGGATCGGCTGGGTCGCAAGTTGTGCCTGATCGTCGTGTTCGCCTGGCTGGCAATCGGTATGTACCTTTTCAAGTTCTCGTCAGTGAGCCTGACCTGGCTGATCTGCATCCAACTGTTTGCCGGGTTTGCGATGAATGCGCCCTACACGCTGCTGTATGCGATTGCCTTTGACTCGGCCAAGCCTGGCACCACCGGCATTGCGGGCTCCATTGTTAACGTGGGTATTTACGCAGGCGGCTTCGGTCCCTTCGTGATCGGCATGTTCATTGGCGCCGGTGGTGGATTCGATCAAGTGTCCGGCTACAACTACGCCCTGTATTTCATTTCCGGGCTGATGATTGTTGCTGCGCTCGTGACGGCCTTCTTCACTCGCGAAACCACCGGGTGGTTCCTCAAGCACGACAAAGCGTTGGTTTCCAAAGCGTCTTGCAACATGGCGAGCTGAGATCGTCGAACAAACTCAATACGTCACGCCTGCAATCTATAAAAAATCCCTCGTGGGATGTCCAATGTCAGGAGAAATTACAATGTCACTCATCAAAGACAGTCAGTGGTTGAATCAATTTGCCGAAGAGCTCAACAGCGATGCTGACTGGACAGCTGCAGCGCGCTATTTCGATGGTCGGATCCAGTTTAAGCACGACAGCGGTTTTTCCACTTTGGCGGTTCTCTGCGGCAAGGTAGTAGCCGTTTTTCCTGAAGGTAGCCCGTTGGGCGCAGACATCGTCGTATCCGGTCCGGATGAAGAGTGGCAGCGCGTTCTGGAAGGCAAGATCGATTGGTTCGAGGCCCTCTCGCCAGGATTGGGCAAGCTTGAGCTAGAAGGGAATGTTGTCGCTGCCTGGCAGTACGTAGATGTAATGGCCCGGGCATTTGATGCCATGAAGCGTGTAGGCAAGGCAAAAGTAGAAAGCACCGTTTCCTGGTCCCCCGTCCCCAAACCGTCGGGCAAGGAAACCACAGGGCACTACATTACTGTTGATGGCATCCGCGTGTATTACGAGGAGGCTGGGCAGGGCCATCCCATCGTCTGCTTCCATGCCGCGTCCCAGGACTCGCTCATGTATCGCCATGTACTTGACGGCCTTTCCGATGAGTTTCGGGTGATTGCAATCGATGCACCCGGACATTCAAAGTCGGAGCCCCCGGCTTCCGGTCCGTTCCATAGCCTGACACGCCACGCCGAGTTCAACGAGCGGTTGATGCAGGCCCTGGGTCTGGAACGTCCAGCGATCATCGGATGTTCCATGGGGGGCAACCTTGTGTTGGAACTGGGGGCCCGTAAACCCGACGCCTACAGCGCGATCATTTCAGCCGAAGGTGCGGATTACACGCCAACAGTTTCGGATTTCTTTCTCGACATGCTGCTGATGAATGGTACGCAAATCATTGGTGCATGGTCGCGCTCGATGACTGGCTATCGGACTCCGCCCGACCGCGCTCAAGAAGTTGTTTGGCAGATTTCCCGCACGACGCCGCAAGTCATGCGCGGCGACCTGACAGGCTACGCCAATTTTGACCAGCGCTCCCAGGTGGGCAAAATCAAGGCGCCGGTGATGCTGCTCCGCGGTGATGCTGATTGGTTGGTCTACCAGGAAAAAGTCGAAGAAACGGCATCAAGAATTCCCGGCAGCAAGATTGCAGTGCTTGCAGGCACGGGTCACTACCCAATGACTGAGAACCCTCTTGAGTTCTGTGACACCGTCCGAAGCTTCCTGCATGAAGCAGGGCTTGGAAATGCTGGCTGACACGCTCGACGTCCAAAGATAACCGGGGTGGCTGCGACGATAAGCAGCCCTCTCACTTAATAAAAAATAAATGAGCTGTGGTGCGCGCACTGCCTTGTTCGCTCATTTGAAAGGCTTGTCTTTGAGGAGAATCAACATGCTGTCGGGCGCCAATTCGCAAGGTAAAAATATTCAGGTCAATGGCACGACACTTTGGGTCGAAGATACAGGTGAGACCCATCTTCCAGTCGTTCTTTGTCTTCACTCCTGCTTTCTCGACGGGACTATGTTTGACGGTCTGGTGCAGGCTGCAGCCGGAAAATTTCGGGTCATACGGCCAGATTTCCGGGGGCAGGGCAAAAGCGCACTGGATGATGTCGACATCATCACCATGGATCAGTGTGCTGACGACATGGCCGCGCTGATTGAAGTAATGCAACTCAAGGCAATCAATGTCATGGCTCAGTCGATGGGCGGCGATGTCGCTTTCCGGCTAATCGCCAAACGGCAGGATCTGTTTCGGTCCCTGGTGGTGGCTGGGTCATCGGCCTGCGGTGAGCCGCCGGAGCAAGGGGCGCGATTTGCGCAATGGGTTGTTGATGCGGGTGAGCAAGGTTTCACGGGCGAAATTCTCGATATGACCATGGAAGTAATGTTCGGCAAGACCACGCGCAATAACCCTGAAAAACAGTCGCTGGTAGCGTATTGGCGCGATCGCATTGAGGTTTTGCCAAAAACGCTGCGCCCTGCGATGAAAGGGGTTATGCATCGTGAAAGCTCTGTCTCTCTGTTGTCTTCGATCAATATTCCGGTGCTGATCATCAACGGTGAGGAGGACATGCCGCGACCTCCAGCGTGGTCCGATGAGATGAAGCGAGAATTGCCGAACTCGAAATTGATCCGGCTCAGCAAGATTGGGCATAGCCCGACCTTGGAAGCGCCCGAGCAGGTACTTCCCGCGATCATCGAGTTCTATTTAAACCCACGCGTATGAGGGCAACATTTTTCGTTCACAGCGTTTAAGTCCGGATGCTTTCACGAGCACATACTGTCTCTATCAGTCCTATTTTTGGAGCGCCTGCATGTCGCGGGCGCTTCAGGTTTTTTCATGCCCGTGGGTCACGAAAATTTGAAGCGTTTTCAGATTGGCAATCCTAACTGAGCGCTTGACGCTGCTCAATTTTTTGAAATAAATATGAAGCGCTTCATAAATGAGCTTGGTTAATAACAAATTTAAAACAGAACCTTTCATATCCACGCGCACGATGGCTTTCATGAGCGTCGTTTAAAAGATATGAAGCGGTTCAAATGGTGCCCAAATGCGCTGGCGCCAAACCAGGAGATAACAACAATGAGTACAAAAAACTGGGTTAAAGCCGCCTGCGTTGTGCTTTCCCTGACGACCCCGATTGCCGTATACGCGGACATCAAAATGGGTGCCCTTTATCCCCTCAGCGGTTCTTTGGCTCTGCTCGGTGATGAGAGCTATCGTGGCCTCGAAATAGCGGTCGCGGAGCGTAACGCTGCCGGAGGCTTGAAAGGTGAGCAGATCAAACTGCTCAAAGCCGACGCGGTTGACGCAGGCCAGGCTGTAGGTGCCGCCCGCAAACTGACGTCTGTTGAAAATGTGACCGCCGTGTTCGGCAGCTATTCCTCAGCCCTGTCATTTGCTGCCACGCAGGTTACGGAAATGGCCGGGGTGCCGTATTTCGAGCTCGGTGCGGTCTCCGACAACATCACCGAGCGAGACCTCAAATACGTCATGCGTAGCAACCCAACCGCCAGAAATTTCGCTGAAGGGACGATCACGGCGATTACGCAAATTGTGGGCCCCTCGCTGAAGGTCGATCCCAAGCAACTCAAGATTGCCATCATCCATGAGGATGCCCTGTACGGTACGACCATCGCTGGCTTCCAGAAGCGGCTGGCGCAAGAGCAAGGGCTGAACGTGGTCGAGGTGCTTCCGTATTCTGCCAAAGCCGTGGACCTCTCGTCGCTGATTCTTCGCTTGAAAGGTGCACAAGCGGACGTGGTATTGCAGACCAGTTATCAGAACGATACGACACTGTTTTTCCGTCAGATCCGTGAAGCCGGTTTCAAACCTAAAGCCGTAGTCGGTGCGGGTGGCGGATATTCCATGCAGGACACCGTAAAGGTCGTCGGCGCTGAAAATATGGAAAGTGTTCTGGACGTGGATTTTCCTCAGTTTCAAACCAATGAAAATGGAGCTCCAGGCATCAGTGCGTTCGCCAAAGCCTACAAAGATCGCTTTGGCAGTGAGCCGCGATCAGGTCATAGCCTGATCAACTATGTCGGTGCGAAAGTCTTTCTTGATGCCATGGAAAAAAGTGCGTCCCTGGACGCCGATGCGATCCGTGCATCGGTCGCGAGTGTGGATATTCCTGTCGGCGGTACGGCCGCAGGTATCGGAGCCAAGTTCGCTGAGAATGGCCAAAACCAACGAGCCAATACGGCAATCATGCAGTGGCAGGACGGGGTACTGAAAACTGTTTACCCCGAAGCTGCGGCCGTGACAAAAGCGCGTTTTTCCGACCAACCCTGAAGCCTGTAATCCAGTTGAAGCTCGATCGTGGAGCTTCACGGATTCGTTCGCTCGCAAAGAGGGCGCAAACCGTGGAAATTTTCATCCAGCTCCTTTTGAACGGCTTATTGCTCGGCGGCACGTTGGCCATTATCAGCATAGGTCTGACGCTTATTTTCGGGATCGTGAGGGTGGTCAACTTCGCCCACGGCGAGTTCCTGATGATAGGTCTGTACGCGGTGTATTTGATGAACGCTCACTTTGGGATTCATCCCTACGTGGCGATTATTCCCACAACGATCATTCTGTTTGCTGCTGGCGCCGCGATGCAGCGGTTCATCATCCAGCCCTTGCTCAGCGCTGAAGGGCATATTCAGATTTTTGCGACAGTAGGTGTCTCAATCGCCTTGATGAATGGCGCTCTACTGATCTTCGGTGCCGACGTCATGACCGTGCAGAACGTCAGCTTTGGCACCGGGACTGTCAGCCTGGGCGCCTTTCGCGCAAGCAGTGGTCAGCTGATCACGTTCGTGATGTCGTTGGTTCTGGTCGCCGGGTTGCACTGGTTCCTGCAAAACACCTTTCTGGGCCGAGCCGTTCGGGCTACCGCGCAACATCGCAACGCGGCGCAGTTGATGGGCGTTAACGTGAAGAAGATCTACATCTTCGCATTCGGTTTGGGCTGCGCCTGCCTGGGCGTCGCATCTGGCCTCATCGCACCTCAATACCCGGTTTTCCCTACGGTGGGGACGTTCTTTGTCCTGACCGCATTTGTGATCGTTGTACTCGGCGGTCTTGGAAGTCTTTCGGGGGCTTTGGTAGGCGCGATGCTGATCGGAATCGTCGACAGCCTTGCGGGTTACTACATCGCTCCAGACCTGAAGGAAGTCGTTTATTTCTCGATCTTCCTGAGCATCCTGGTGTTCCGTCCGACAGGCCTGTTTGGCGCCGGTCGCGGGTCTGAATAAGGAGAATGGTCATGAATATTCTGCATCCGCGTGTCTATGTCAGTGTGTTGGTTCTGGCGTCGTTATTGATCATTCCGCTCACGGCTGGTTCTCCTTTCGTTTACCACCTGTTCATCCTGATTTGCAGTTATGCAGCGCTCGCGAGCGCCTGGAACATTGTCGGAGGTTTTGCTGGTCAGCTCTCGCTGGGCCATGCGGTTTTTTATGGTGTTGGGGCTTATACCACCACGCTGCTGATGATCAATCTCGGCATCAGTCCGTGGATTGGGATGTTCGCCGGCGCCATCCTTTCGTCAATGGTGGCGGTGTTGATCAGTTGGCCTTGCTTCAGATTGCGCGGGCCGTTTTTTGCCCTGGCGACGATTGCGGTACTGGAAGTCGTGCGGTTGATGGCCATCAATCAACATGACGTGACCGGTGGAGCCGCTGGCTTGGGCGTACCGCTTAAGCTGGGCGTCGAATGGATGTTGTTTCGCCCGCGCTGGCCTTATCTGCTGATCGCCTTTGGTTTTCTGATCATCACCTTGGCGGTGTCCTGGAAGATCAAGAGTTCACGCTTGGGTTATTACCTGATTGCAGTTCGCGAGCGTGAAGACGCGGCGCATGCGGTCGGTGTGAACTCGGTCAAAGTCAAACTGATCGCGGTCGTCTTATCGGCATTTCTCACCAGCCTGGTGGGCAGTTTCCATGCGATGTATCTGACCTTCATCGAGCCCGGCTCAATGTTCTCGCTGGAGATGTCGATTCAGATCGCCATGTTCGCGCTGATCGGCGGTCTGGGCACTGTTTCGGGGCCATTGATCGGGACGCTGTTGGTATTGCCATTGGCGGAGCTTGCGCGTGGCTGGCTTGGCGACATGGGCAGCGGTGTTCACGGCCTGGTCTACGGCATTGTACTGGTGGTGGTCGTACTGACGATTCCGCAGGGTGTGGTGGGGCGATTTGGCGCGCGTGTGTTCGGCTGGATCGACGCATTACCCGGTGGACGTCGGCCACTCGCTGCGGCTGTGAGGGCAGTTAAATCCCCTGCGCCTGAGCCGCAATCGGTAATGAGCGGCGAACCCATTCTGATTGCTGAAAATCTGCACAAATTCTTCGGCGGGCTGCATGCGACCAACGATGTGTCGCTGAGCTTGGCCGAAGGCGAAATCGTCGGGGTGATCGGGCCCAATGGCGCGGGTAAGACCACTGTCTTCAACCAGCTCTCGGGTTTCCTGCTGCCCTCCAGAGGCCAGGTCAAGGTCCGCCTGCGCAACGGGCAATGGATTACCCCAAGCAGCCCGGCCGAGTTCGCCAAAGCCGGTGTCGGGCGCACCTTCCAGATCGTTCAACCGTTCGCTGATTTGAGTGTCTGCGAAAACATCATGCTCGGTGCATTCATGCACACGGCTGATGCGAAGGAGGCGAGGGCAGTCGCGGAGCAAGTCGCTGAACTGACCGAGCTCACCAACCTGCTGGATACTCGTGCACGCAACCTCACCGTCGGCGGTATGAAGCGGCTTGAAATGGCCCGTGCCCTGGCGACTCGTCCGCGGATATTGTTGCTGGACGAAGTGATGGCCGGACTCAACCCAACGGATGTGGCCAAGGCGATCGCCGTCATTCGCAGAGTCCGCGACTCCGGCGTCAGCGTCTTGATGATCGAACACCTGATGCAAGCAACCATGAGTCTGTCGGACCGCATCATCGTAATCAGCTCCGGGGCTTTGCTCATGCAAGGTGAGCCGAAGGATGTCATCAGCGATCCACAGGTGATCGAAGCCTATCTCGGCAAGGAGTACAGCCATGCTTAAGCTCAATAACATCCATAGCGGATATGGCGGTACTGAAATCCTTCGTGGCGTTTCTTTCGAGGTCAATGCCGGTGAAGTGGTGACCATCGTCGGTGCCAACGGTGTGGGTAAAACCACGACTTTGCGCAGTCTGTGCGGCATCGTTACCCCCTCCCAGGGCACGATCGAATTCGAAGGGCAGCGAATTGACGGCAATCGTCCGGATCAGATTGTCGATGCCGGCCTGACGTTGATACCGGAAGGGCGTCAGTTGTTTCCGTTCATTAGCGTGCGCGACAACCTGTTGATGGGGGCCTACAAACGCAGCGCTCGTGCGGGTTACAAAAAACGTCTCGACGATGTTCTGGATCTCTTTCCACGGGTTCGTGAGCGCCTGGATCAGAACGCTGGAACGCTTTCGGGTGGTGAGCAACAGATGGTCGCCATCGCTCGAGGCCTGATGGCCGAGCCCAAGCTATTGATGTTCGACGAGCCGTCGTTGGGCTTGTCGCCGCTGCTGGTCTCGCAGGTTTTCGAGATCATCAACAAGATCCTGGAGCTGGGAACAACCGTGCTGATCGTCGAGCAAAACATCGTCCATACCCTGCGTATCGCGCATCGAGGCTACGTACTTGAAAACGGCGAGGTAGTGCTGAGCGGCACGGGCCAGGAGCTCCTCGATAACCCTCATGTCAAACGTGCCTACCTGGGGCTCTGATCGAGTCGACCTGTGGCTGTGCGCTTATTACTCCGCAACAAAGACGAGAACACGCTATGACAAATTCTAGACACTCCGGGCGCGTCGTTTTGGTCACTGGAGCCGGTGGTGGTATTGGCGCTGCTATTGCAGAACTGTATTGCCAGGAAGGTGCTGCGGTCGCCCTGGTCGATGCCGATGCAGTGAAGGTTCAACAGCAGGCTGAACTGCTGCGAGAGGCAGGGTTTACGGTCGGTTGGGCCAAAGCCGATGTGGCTAATTATCAAGAATGCGCTGACGCCTGTGACCGTTTTGGCCAGGATTTGGGCCCTATCGATACCTTGATCAACAACGCAGGTATATCGCCAAAGCACGATGGCGCTCCTGCGCCGATCTGGACAATGAGCCCCGAGGAATGGCAACGGGTTGTCGACATCAACCTCAATGGCTCATTCAACCTGGTCCGGGTTTTGACGCCTGGGATGGTGGAGCGCGGCTTTGGCCGCATCGTCAACATGTCTTCAGTGGCGGGCAGTGCGTTTTTGCCGATAGTGGCGGCTCACTACAGCGCCACCAAAGCAGCCATCGTTGGTTTTACCCGTCATTTGGCCGGTGAGTTGGGGCCGTTTGGGATAACGGTAAATGCATTAGCGCCAGGGCGAATCGAAACCCCGTTGCTCAAAACCGTTTCGGCGCAGGCCAACCAGGCGGTTGTCGACGAGACACCACTACGTCGGCTGGGAACACCGCTTGAAGTGGCTAGGGCGGCGTGCTTCCTCACATCGAGCGAAAGCGATTTTATTACTGGCCAAGTCGTCGATGTGGCGGGCGGATGGTTGATGCGGTAACGACCGAAGGTCAAAAAGAATGAGTTTGACCGGGTCGTTCAACAGAAATTGACGACCCGATTCTAAAAAGTAATCACTTTTTTGGAGGGCATCAGCCATGGTCAAAGCGATGGGTTTCCCAGGGCGGTACGAGCAAGGCCCTGGAGCTTTGAGACAGTTGGGCAGAGTACTGACCGACATGGGACGGTCTCGTCCGTTGGTTTTGTGCGATGAGTTCGTCGCCAGGCATTTGTGGCCGGAGGTTGGCAATGCTTTGCTAGCGCATGGTTTCGAGCCTTTGCACATCGAATTTCCGGGTGAATGCACCCACGCAGCCATTGCCCTGTTGTCTGAGCAAGCCTTGCCCCATTCGCCTGACACCATCATCGCGCTGGGCGGAGGTAAGACGATTGATACGGCCAAGGGGCTGGCGGTCAATCTCAACGCTCCCATCATTGTTTGCCCGACCATTGCCTCGAGTGACGCGCCGACCAGTCGGCTGATCGTGCTCTACGATGATGACCACAAAGTGGTGGGAGTGGAGTACCTGAAGATGAACCCCTCAGCCGTCATCGTTGATACTCATGTCATCGCTCAGGCACCGGCACGGTTCTTTGCTGCGGGCATTGGTGATGCCATCAGTAAAAAATTTGAAGCCCATCAATGCCATTCCGCTGGTGGCAATAACTCTTTTGGAACCCCCGCGCTGCACACCGCGTTGATGCTGACCGATCTGGTGTTCAACACGCTGATGCAGTACGGCGTGTCGGCTTATCAGGCGGTTTGTCGTAACGAGGTCAATGACGACGTCGAGCGGGTAGTCGAGGGCACCGTGTTGATCAGTGGCGTTGGTTTTGAAAGCGGCGGGTTGTCGTTGTCCCATGCGCTGGTACGCGGATTGACAGCCATTCCGACCATGGCCTCAATGCTTCACGGTGAGCTGGTTGCCTTCGGTACCCTGGTGCAAATGGCGGTGGAGGAACGTCCTGTCGACGAGATCGAGAAGGTTGCCCGTTTACTGCATGACGTGAAGTTGCCCGTCACCTTCGCTGAACTGGGCCAGAACACGCCGTTCACTACGACGCAAATCAACACAATGGTTCAAGCCACCTTATCGGCTGCCTATGCCAAAAATATGAATCCACCCTTGAACTACGAGCGCCTTGTTAATGGTTTGGCAGCGGCTGACAACATCGGCTCACGTCTGACAAATGCCAAGTCATCTGCCTTGTGATCCGGCTTCAATCAACGGCCCGCGCTGTCTTATAAATACAAAAAGTGAGATCGTAAAAATGAACGAAAAAACTGTGCCACATATTCACGAACTGCTGAAAGACTCTCCTAAAAACTGGGGCAAATGGGGCCCGGACGACGAGGTAGGCGCTCTCAACTATTTGACTGGCGTTGAAGTACTCAAGGGCATTGCCGAGGTCAAGCAAGGCAAGACCTTCACATTGCAGGTCCGAATGGCCGATCCCAAAGGCGACCCGATCTGGCCTGGGCGCTCGCAGGCCAAACGGATGAATATCATGGACAGGGGCCATTACAACTGCGGCAAGGGCCCGCATTTTCCGGGGTCTTATGAGTATGCCGATGACGTGATGTTTTTTCATCTTCAGGGGTCGACTCAATACGATGCCTTAGGTCACGTTTGGTATGACGATCAAATCTGGAACGGTTATGACGCTGATACCACGATCGGTTCATTGGCCAAGGCCAGCGTCGCACCGATCGGCGAGCGAGGTGTGGTCGGGCGAGGCATTCTGATCGACATCGCGCGGTATCGCGGCAAGGACGTTCTTGACCCTGGCGAGACTTTTAATCATGTGGACTTGATGAAGGCCGCTGAAGCTCAAGGTGTGACGATTCAGAAACGTGACATCCTGATCATCAGAACTGGCTGGATTGGCTCTTTTTACTACCGAGACCCAGAAGAGTTTTATAAAGATTTCATCGAGCCGGGTCTCACTTACAGCCCGGAGTTGGTCAGTTGGTTTCACGAGATGGAAATTCCCAACCTCGTCACCGACACCATCGCCAACGAAGTGACAGTTGATCCCGTCTCGGGTGTGGCATTGCCTCTTCACAATGCCCTGATGCGTAACCTGGGCGTCACGTTGACCGAGATCGCGCAACTGGATCCTCTGGCGGCGGATTGTGCCGAGGACAATCAATGGACGTTCCTCTATACCGCAGCGCCTTTGAAGGTGGTTGGCGGCACCGGGGCGCCGGTCAACCCGATCGTTATCAAATAGAATCGACGCTTTAGGGGGGCTTCGGATCCCCTCTTTTTAGTGTGCTCGAATCATCCCTTCCAATTTAAAAAGTTGTTAGCATAACGATCGGTCCTACCTCGAAAAAACCGAGGCTTGGTCGCTGATTGGCGGCGATCGTCAGTCACCGCGCCGTTCCAGGAATGCTGACTTTTTAATGAAAAAAAATGAAAAGCCCAAACTTAAAGACGTTGCCGAATTGGCGGGTGTATCCATCGGCAGTGCATCCCGGGCGCTCTCAACTCCCCACTTGGTAAAACCTGCGACGCTCGAAAAAGTTGCGGCGGCGGTCCTCAAGCTTGGCTATGTCCGAGATGGAGCAGCGAGGGCGCTCGCTTCGCGCCGAACCCACAGCATCGGTGCGATCTTTCCCACGTTCAACAACCCCGTATTCGCCGAAGCGGTTCAGGCCCTTCAGCAGCGTCTGAATGAGTTGGGTTACCACCTGATCATTTCGTCCCATGAGTATGACCAGGAGCGCGAGCTGATCAATGTGCGCAACATGATTGAGCGGGGTGTTGAGGGGTTGTTGCTAGTGGGGACGGAACACAGTCCAGTAGTGTATGACGCGCTTGATGCCTCGCATTGCCCCTTAATCCTGATGTGGTCATTGGACGGTTCTCACCCTCACCATTGCGTTGGTTTCAGCAACGAAGAAGGGGGACGCATGGTGGCTAAACATCTTGTGGATCTAGGTCACAAGAATATTGCAATGATCAGTGGAGTTGTGGCCTACAACGAGCGGGCTAAATACCGGCTCAAGGGGGTTGCAGATACATTGAAGGAGGCGGGGATTGAGCTGGCGCCCACGCAGATCATTCAGCAGCCGTTTACGCTGGAAGGCGGCCGGGCGGGGCTCAGGATGGCGATGGAGCTGACGCCAAGGCCAACTGCAATTGTCTGTAGTACGGACGTAACCTGTATGGGGGCCATTGCAGAAGCGCGCTTACAAGGCATCCATGTGCCTACAGAGTTGTCCATTACCGGTTTTGATGACATCGACTTCGCGGCGGTCTCGGTACCAGCGCTCACGACTGTTTGTGTACCCTCGACCGACATTGGCATCAGTAGCGCTAATAACATTATTGCGATGATCGAAGGCCGGCCGGTTGCCAGGCGTGAGCGTGTTCAAATTGATCTTGTAGTAAGGCAAAGCACCGCCCCTGTGAAGTCCTGATTCCGACGGCTACATGCTCGGCGGAGGACTCTCGCTCCCTATGACTGTGCGTCACAGGTGGTTTGAAATTGTAGCTATTTTCATCGCGGGATCACTGCCATAACCTTTCAGTCAGCGGAAATCAGAGCGCACTCATCGTGCTGTGAATTCGTTAATAAAAACTGAGAGGTCCAGTAATGAATACTCCTGTCAAACCTGATGAACTCGCGATTCCGTATCAGTTGCCCCAAGTTCCCTACATGACGCCAGACATGGTTCACCCGGGTGTAATGACCCAATGGCTGGAAGATGACGAGTTGTGGGTACCAGTCACCAAATCTGTTTCGTTCAAGCCTCTTCTGCTCAACACAAGTGGCGGGTATTACATCAACCTTCTGCGTGTGCGCCAGGCCGGCGTGCTTTCTCGTCACCGGCACACCGGCGGCGTGCATGCGATCGTTCTGAAGGGGCGCTGGTATTACCTCGAACACGATTGGGTAGCCGAAGAGGGCTCTTTTGCGTATGAGCCTCCAGGTGAAACTCACACCCTGTTCGTGCCTGAAGATGTCGAAGAAATGATCACCTGGTTCCACGTTCAAGGTGGCTACACTTACGTCGATCCTCAGGGTGTTGCAGTGGGCTATGAAGACGTTTTTACCAAGCTCGAATCCGCCCGCGCTCACTATAAAGCGCTGGGTTTGCCAGACGACTACATTGAGCAGTTCATCCGGTAACTCGGACCATAAAAAACGCGCTTCGGCGCGTTTTTTTATGGTCGCTCAGGGAGCATGAGTCTGAACAATTTACGTTAGGATAGGGCATGGACAATTACTCACAGCTACTCGCCTTTATCTGGTCTACCGAGTGTGGAAGCTTTTCGGCTGCTGCTCGCGCTCATAACATTACTCCATCGGCAGTCAGTAAATTGATCACTCGATTGGAGGACCGACTGCAAGTTCGGCTTTTCCAGAGAGGGTCACGCATTCTGACGCTGACCGAGGAGGGCGCCGCTTACCTGCGTAGTGCCAAGGCAGTCGTTGAGGCCATGAACGAGGCTGACTCCTTGGCTGAAGCGCTGCCCTCGAGAGTCAGTGGAACCCTTCGTATTCACACCATGACCTCTTTTGCCAAGCACCAAATAGTGCCTTGGCTTCCTGAGTTTCTGGATTTGTATCCATCACTGGATGTTGAAATTCAGTTGGGTGCGCAATTCGTTGACCATTTCGAACAGGGGCTCGATATCGCCATCCACAGCGGAGTGCTGCCCAGCTCTTCGCGTATAGCCAAGCGAATAGGTGAGTGTGAATGGCTGATCTGTGCGTCGCCGCAGTACTTGTCCGGGCATGGTATTCCGGCTAAACCGGCAGATCTGTTGGACCACCGATGCTTTAACTTCAGCTTTGTCAGCCCTTGGAACAAGTGGTCGTTTCTTCAAGACGGTGAGGGGGTCTCGGTCCCCGTTACAGCCAGTGCGTCTTTTACTCAAGGTGATCTACTGCGAGACATGGCCCTGTCGGGGGCCGGGGTCGTAAAACTTGCCGATTTCCACATTGGACTCGATGTAAAAGCCGGAACGCTGGTGCCACTGCTGGAGGAGTTCAAGTCAGGGGTTATTGAACCTATCTATTTGTTGTATTCAGATCGAAAACACCTGAGTCCACGTATTCGGGTATTTATCGAGTTCTTCCAGAACAAGTGGCGTCAGAATCCTTGGAAGGTGACTTGAAAATCTAACCTGTGTAGAGCGTGATGGTGTTAGTGGAAGCATTAGCAGTGCGGAGCACCGCGTGATTAATCGGCCAAACGTTATTTAGCAATACACAGACGTTGTTGCCCTCTAACTTCCAATAGCTCGACAAAGGCGCGTACCTTCTCGGGGCGAAAACGTGGCAACTCGGATCATACCTGTGTTCCGGTGGGTTTGATGTGCGACGGACCCTCCGGTGGCGATCAGCGTCTGTTAGCCATTTGTCCAGTGATGGCGGCCCTATGGGGCAGAAGCGCAGAAGCGCGACAACCGGGAAAGCTGTCGCGCTCTGACTTTCGACTCAGCGGTTGGCGTCGACCAGACCAGCCTCAATGAAGCGTACTGAGCTCTCCATCGCCTGCTGACCTTCTGGCAGCATGCAGTAGTAGAAGTGCCAGGCGTGGAACATTGCAGGCCACACTTCCAGATTGACTCGGACACGGTTGTCCGCCAAGTGGTTTGCAAGGCGCATAGCGTCACTTAACATCAGCTCGTTCTCGCCAATCTGTACCAGAATTGGTGGGAGTCCTGTGACGTCCGCAAAAACAGGAGAAGCCAAAGGGTGGTTGGCCAGCGTGTCGCCCAGGAATGCTCTGGCAAGGATATCCAGAACAGGCTTGGAGTTCAGCGGATCGAGGCCTTCACGGTTGCTCATGGAGGCGCCTGTGTGTTCAAGGTTTGCCCAAGGCGAGATGGAGGAACCGACCGCAGGCAATGGAAGCCCTTTGGATTTTGCCGCCACCATGACGCTTACAACCATCGCGCCGCCAGCTGACTCGCCTGAAAATGCAATCTTGGTTGCTGGGATTTTTTGTTCAAGCAACCACTCATATGCGCGCAAAGTGTCGTCGATGGATGCTGGAAACTTATGCTCTGGAGCAAGGCGGTAGTCAGGCATGTACACCCGGGCTCCAAGCATTTTTGCGTAGTTGCCGCCAATGCCATGGTAGCCGTCAGGACGACCAACTATGTACGCCCCACCGTGGATGTACATTAAGACTGCGTCGGTCTTGACCTCATCCGGAGTTACCAGCGTGCCAGGGACACCGCCCATGTCTACGCCTTCAAACTTGACCCCAGCAGGCGCCGGATTCTGCGCAAGCATTTTTGCATAGGAATCGCGGATATCGCTCATTTTCGTGTTGGTATCGATTCCCTTAAGAACAGGTACCAAATCGCTCAGGCTGTTGGCCCAGGTTTGAACGGCTGTTTGTACTTCGGTATTCATATTGACCTCAATAGATCGGTGGGCAATGGAGTGGCTAATTGAGATATTATTCTTATTATTAGGGAATTTGGTTCCCTATAACGGGTGCAAAGGCGCCCCCACCATTGTGAGAAGCTGAGGTCGTATGGAAATTCATAACCTGAACGACATCGCCGCTTTCGTAAGCTCCGTAAATGCTGGAAGCTTCACTGCTGCGGCCAAGCAACTAGGTCTTACCCGTTCGGCAGTGGGTAAGTCGATTGTCAGGCTAGAGACCCGATTGCGGGTGCGTTTACTCAACCGCACAACCCGCAGCCTGAGCATGACGGATGACGGTCAGGTTCTGTATGAGCGATGTGTTGGGGTCTTACAGGATCTCGACGATGTTGAGGACGCGCTCGCGTTTCGTCGTTCGACACCTAGTGGGAGATTGCGGATGAGCCTGCCAGTTGCCTTGGGCAGGCTTCACGTTCTTCATCACATCGAATGCTGTTTGAAAGATTGGCCCTCGCYCAGCATCGACGTCACGTTCTCGGACAGGCTGGTAGACCTGATCGATGAGGGGTTCGACTTAGCCATGCGCATTGGCCCTCCCAAGGAGGACTCTCGATTGCTCACGCGCACGGTGGCTTATCAGCAAATGATCACCTGTGTTTCGCCCAAGTATCTGGCTGAGCATCCAAAGCCTCAAACACCCGAAGATCTGTCCGCGCACGAGTGCCTGCATTTCGTGAGTGGGGGGAGATTGCTTCCCTGGAATTTCCGTGTGAAAGGTCAGCCTGTTTCGGTCACTCATGCTGGGCGGCTGCAGATGGACAGCGCTGAAGCGTTGCATCAAGCAACTATCGCAGGCTTGGGAATTGCGACGCTTCCGTCCTACGTGGTTAACGATGAGCTACGCAGCGGCAAGCTCGTTCAACTGCTTGCAGAGTATGTCGAGGCAGCAGAGCCTATCCGGGTGATCTACCCCAGCAAGCGACACCTGTCCCCCAAGATACGCCTCTTCATCGATAAGCTTGTAGAGGCATGGTCACCTTGTCCGCCATGGGAGCAGCGTTCGGCTGACAATGTCCATCCTGCCTGATGGGAGGATTTTGCCAAAGGAGTGCAGTCTGTCGGCGTCAACAGGTTGATCGTCATCATCGTGTACACCAGGCTGCACTTAGCCTCCAGCACCAACCTTTCGTTGATCATTTGCAAGGCTGATTGCCCACCAGCTTGCGGCATAGCGCATTGAGATAGGCAGCACTAATGCCGACATCCACCGCGTACTGCTCGATGGTCAAATGATCGCGAAATCTTGCTTCGAGGGAGTGAGTAAATGCCTGCAAGTCGCCGCGCCCGCGATCGTTGGCGTTTCGGTCTGCGGAAGTTTCGACGCTGACCTGCCGGTTTACCCACACCAGTAGCAGAGTGATCAGAGCAATTAACAAATTATCCCGATTAGCCTTTTGGCTGCGATATGCGGTGGCGCCAATCAGGCGTTCCGGCTTGATGTCGAACTGCGTTTCGACGCGGTCGATCATGGCCTTGGTGCTCTCGATCTCGGCTGTCCAATGAGCCGGTGTGGGTTCCACACCCACGATGACGCCGTGCTTGGTATCGATCGGATAGTTCGTGGAACAGGCGTAGAACGCCGAGCCACCTGGAGCTTCGGTTCAGAGGGCTTGAGGATCCGTCAGCGATGGGCGCTTCGTCATAGACCACTGTGCGTCAGTCTTCGTGATACAAGCCCCAGATTTGATTTCACACAAGAAGGGTTTTCGGCATTATGACGTTTAAACTTGTGGAAATACTCACTTTCAAGGAGGCATGTTTGCGCAACGCCAAATCGCCAGAAGAGGAGCCAGAAAGTGGCGCCAAACGCGGACGTCTACCACCGCTTTCAATGGTGCGCGCCTTTGAGGCAGTGAGCCGGCTCGGCTCGATGCGCAAGGCTGCGGATGATCTCAATGTCGGTCATACGGTCGTTTCCCGACATGTGCGAAATCTTGAATCCTGGCTTGGCACGCGACTTGTGGATGCTGGACCACGAGGCATTCGGCTGACTACGGAAGGCAGGCTTTTTGCCGAGACTGTGGGAATGGCTTTCGACATGATCGCCAAATCGACGGCGGAATTGCGTCCGGCGGTAAGCCGCTCGGTTTTACGAATCTGGTGTGTCCCTGGTCTCGCAACGCGCTGGCTGGCGCCGCGTTTCAACCAGCTCCAACTTGCGCTGCCCGGCATCGATTTCGTCATGCGCGCCACCGATCTAGAGCCCGATTTCACGCATTACGACGCCGATGTCGATATCCGCTATTTGGAGGCGCCGAAGGGGAATGCTCGCTGGATTTTGCTGGAAAGGCCACGGATTTTCCCGGTCGCTAGCCCGGACTGGATCAGCAAGAACGCACCCATCCGCACTCTTGACGATCTCGTGAATCAGCCGTTGATACATGAGGAAAGCCGCGATCAATGGCGACAATGGTTCCATCAGGCTGGCTATGGGCATGAAGTAGTGTTGAACGGGCCGCGGCTCTGGTCAGCCAATCTTACGGTCGACGCGGCCGTAACAGGGCAGGGAATCGCACTCGCGACACGCCTGATTGCCGCTGATGATCTCCGCACCGGGCGGCTCGTCGAGTTGCTTGGAACCGATGTTCGGCTCGGAGGATATTATTTAGTTGGACCGCGTGAGCGTTGGAATGAAGTGACATTGGCGCGCTTCCGCGCTTGGATGCAGCAGTCTATCGCGGAGACGACGGGTGGCCAATCAGCTGGTGTGATAAATCAACCCGGCTCCGCTGAAGAATAATTTCGCCGTCAGGTGGAAGTTCAGTTTAATACCTGAGTAGATGCAGTTCGGATAGCCTTAAACTTGTCTTGCGCTGAACACATGCGCGCAAGTTCCTCCTGCCATTGACGCTGGCTCGTCAAAGTTTCGTCCATTCACAAAAGTATCTCCCAGTTATTGTCGCAATCGCGCTCATTCACCAACATGCTATGCACGCGCCCATCACAAACGGACCCGTTGCGAATGACTGGCGAATGACCTTCGACAATCGGCTTGGGGGGGCGCTGTCCGCTAGTTTCGCTGTTTGTGGCAAAGACTTGCCGTTTATGGTGATTTGCTCTGGATAACGATCCGTTCGGAATGTACGAAGGTCATGGGGGAGGAATGCCTCCGTACTAGCTATGGAGTGGTGACATGAAGTCACCACTGAGGAAGTAATAAAGTGCCTGTCTGAGCAGGAGAAACTGTATCAAACTCAGCTCTCAAATGAGTGGGCGCGGGCTGAATGTCAAAAACAGCGAAGGGGAAAACCACGTTAGAGCACAGCGATTCTCATGCCATAACCGCGTTATAACCAAGTGCCGCAAGCTAGTCTGGAACGACTGTGTTTCGGACTAATTTCCCAGCCAAAACTTAAATCCAGACCCCCGCCAAGTTGCTATTAAGGTGAGCGGGGTCGTCACTTTCTTTCTTGGAGACACCCATGTCCAATACCACTGACACACTGTACGCGAGGGATATAGCCCATCACCTTCATAGCTATACCGATGCGCGGATGCACGAAGGTGTCGGTCCGTTGGCAATTGAGCGCGGGGATGGGGTTTTCGTCTATGACACCGAGGGGCGTCGCTATATCGAAGCCATGTCGGGCCTGTGGAGTGCGGCACTTGGCTTCAGCGAGGTGCGACTGGTCGAGGCGGCCATGACGCAGATGCGTAAGCTACCTTTCTACCACACCTTTACTCACAAAACGCATCAGCCTGCCGTGGATCTCGCGGAGAAGCTCATCTCGCTGGCGCCGGTGCCGATGAGCAAGGTTTTCTTTACCAACTCCGGTTCTGAGGCCAACGACACGGTGGTGAAAATGGTTCGTTACTACAATAACGCCCGTGGCCTGCCGCTGAAGAAAAAGGTGATATCCCGCATCGGAGCCTACCATGGCGTGACCGTCGCTGCGGCGAGCCTAACTGGCTTGCCGAACAATCATCGTGCTTTCGACCTGCCTATGATGGACATAGCGCATGCAATGTGCCCGCATCACTATCGTTTCGGCGAACCCGGCGAGTCGGAGGAGGCATTTTCGGATCGTCTTGCAAAAGGGCTCGAAACCCTCATCCAACGCGAAGGGCCCGATACAGTGGCTGCGTTCATCGGCGAACCTTTGATGGCGGCCGGTGGGGTTATTGTTCCTCCGCGCGGCTACTGGCAAAAGATCCAGGCGGTTTGCCGCAAGTACGATATTTTGTTGGTAGCAGACGAGGTCGTCTGTGGATTTGGCCGCACTGGCAACATGTTCGGCTCGACTACGTTCGGCATCGAGCCAGACATTATGGTGCTGTCTAAACAGTTGACCTCGTCATATCAACCGCTTGCAGCAGTGTTGATCAACGAACGGATTTATCAGGAGATCGCGGGGCAAAGTTCGACCATCGGGACCTTTGGACACGGCTTCACCGCGAGCGGGCACCCAGTGGCTGCGGCAGTGGCGCTGGAGAACATCAAGTTGATTGAAGAGCGACACCTGGTAGAACACGCGGCCGAAATGGGGGCGCGACTGCGAGCTGGCCTTTCGCAATATGCTGACCACCCGTTAATCGGGGAAATCCGAGGTGTCGGCTTCATTGCCGCCGTTGAGCTGGTCGCAGATAAATCGGAGAAAACCCGGTTCGAGCCGCTTCGCCGGGTCGGTAGTTATTTCAATGCTCGCTGCCAAGAGCACGGCATGATTGTCCGCAACATTGGTGACAGCATTGCGTTCTGCCCACCCCTGGTCACTACAGCGGAAGAAGTCGACCTGATCATCAACTGTTTCAGCAAGGCGTTGGAGGATACACAGCGGTGGCTGGCGCAGGGGCATTGAGTACGGGTACGGCTCGACTTTGATAGGTTTGGCGTCGTATCGCGGACGATTCTGTGAGAGTAGGCAGCGGGCCTGCTAAATGGCTTACAGGCAAGCCCGTTGTAGTATTCACGGAAAATGCCACGACATATATATGTTAGAGCCCTGATTATTCGGGGCTTTTTCGTTGGTGCCTGCCCCGGCCTCGCCTGCACCGGTGGTGTTAATGAAGACCACAGCGGTGACATCTTGGGTAGCAATAGGCGCGAATTACAAATATGCAGCCGATGTTAATTCTGCCGATGGGTCAGGAATCGCTGGATAAGCTTTTGTATTTGTTGAATATTTCCTCACCTAGTCGCTATGGTCGGGCTCAATGCTCGCGTCGATCACGGGTTGGCAATGCCGAGCTTCTGCGCCACTTTCAGGCACTGTCTTGCACTGAGCTTTTGAAGCCGTGACCCCAAGCGACGATTAGTTCAGCATGTTGTCAATTCTGGCGTTAGGAATACTCTTTATGGTCAGTTCCAGTTCATCTCAGTCGATGCAAGACTTCAGTCAAAACTTGCGCCTTCTCTGCGGATATTATAAGTCGGTGGCGAAGGTGTGCCGCTCCCTTGATATCAACCGCCAGCAGTTCAACAAATACTTGGGGGCGCAAGCGACTCCCTCGTCCTTTACCCTGCGCAAGATCTGCACTTTTTTTGGGGTGGATGAGGAGGAAATATTCTCCGAGCATGAATCCTTCCGCGCTCTGCTCAACAGGCAACGCACGGCGCGAGAGCCGGACAGTGCGGTACCAGCCGATTTTTTCCCGAGCTCCGCGCAGGAGTTGTCGAAGTACCAGGGTTACTACTTTGTCTATTTGATGTCGCCTGCCGCGCCGGGGGAGGTGATCAAGTCGATTACCCGCTTGACCCGCTCCGGCGAAAAGATCCTGAGTAAAACCTACGAGCGGATGAGGCTGGGCGATGACCAACTGAACAGTTTCGGCATCAATAAATATCGTGGGTTCTGCTTTGCCTCATCGGATCTGATTTACATCGTCGAGCGCGAGTACCTCTCGTCCCGGGGCTATATCTGGTCAGCGCTTTATCCCTCCTACCGCAGTCGTTTCCGTTTTMTCAACGGCTTGGTACTCGGCGTTTCGGGTGACAATTTCCGCCGTCCTTTTGGTGCCCATATCGTATTTGAGCACCTAGGCGAGTCGATCGACCTGCGTAACGCTCTCACCAGTTGCAGCTGTTTTCCGATTGATGCCCCTGAGATTCCCGACGAGGTGAGGTCGCGGCTGCTGGTACATCCATCAGAAGGTGAGTTCAACCTCGTCCCTCCGCTGTTTTAGTCTTTTCTAAAAATTGACGCTAGGTGACGCTTCTGGGCGTCACCTGGCGTTTTTTTCTTCGTGCTCGCGAAATTGAGCTGGCTGTGCGACAGATCGATAATGCCATACACCACTCAAATGTCAGTTTCGTTAACGGCCAATCACATCATTCATTCCAGTTGAATGAGTGCCTGTTTCTACAAGTGATCCGCTGCGCCCACCATAAAAATAAAAGGAACACCTATGAAATTCAAAAGAACATTGATGGCGGGGTTGATGGCGCTGTCCATTACTGCGCCATTGACCAGTGGTTTGGTGTATGCGGCAAACAATACGTTGGTTGTTGCTGATCGAGCCTCTTTCAAGGATTGGGATCCGGCCTCGGCTTTTTCGGAGGAAGTGCGGGTGCTGGGCAATATCTACGAGACACTAGTGGTATATAACGCGCCAGGCAGTGCTGAGGAGTTTTCCCCCGGGCTCGCCACGTCCTGGGAAAGCAGCGACAACGGCAAGACCTGGACCTTCAAGCTGCGGCACGGCGTTAAATTTCATGATGGTTCGGCCTTTAATGCCGCAGCCGTCAAAAAGTCCATTGATTACGTCAAGCAGCTGAAACAGGGCGCTGCATTTGTATGGAACGGTCTGGATACCGTCGAGGCCCTCGCTGACGATACGGTAGTGCTCAAGTTTAAGAGTCCCACTCCAGCCAATCTGATCGCGGCAGGTCAGTATGCCGCTTACATCATTGCCCCGGCGGCGGTGGAGAAAGGGCATGACTGGATGATGGCTCCCAACGCCATCGGTACCGGTCCCTATAAGCTTGGGCAGGTCGAACCGGGCCAGCAAGTGGTGCTTGAGCGTTTCGATGGCTACTGGGGAGGTTGGAAAGAAGGGCAGTTTGATCGGGTCATCGTGAAGGTCGTGTCCGAAGCCTCCACCCGTACCCAGATGATTAAAAATGGCGAGGCCGGTGTCGCCTGGGATATCCCTCTTGATCAGCTCAAGGTGTTGGGAGAGGACCCCTCCATCAAGGTGAGCACCGCGCCTTCGTGGAAGAATTTCCAATTTTTGATCAATACCCAGAAGTACCCTACGAACAACCTGGCATTTCGTCAGGCGCTGCAGTACCTCTGGGACTATGAAAGTGTCACCAAAGATATTTTGCATGGCTACGGCAGTGTTCCCAAGGGGCCTTTGCCCACCAGTATCTGGGGGCATGCCAGCGTGCCTATGGCCTCTTACGATCTGGATAAAGCCCGGCAATTGTTGGAAGCCTCCGGTGTACCTAAGCAGGACTGGAAGGTCTCGATGCAGTACATCAGTGGCATCTATGCAAACGCTGCAGAACTATTCCAGGCGACGGCGTCTCAGGTTGGCCTTGAGGTGGAGTTACTCCCCGGCGAGTGGGGTGTGATCTGGGATAAGGCAAAGAAGCTGGATACCGCTCCCAACATGCAATCTATGGCTTGGTGGCCGACGTATCCGACACCCAGCGATTGGCTTTTCAGTGAGTTCCATACAGAGAAAACCACGCTATTCAATCTGTCTCACTACAGCAACTCAAACTTTGATCAGTTGATCGAAGAGGCGGCGGCGTTAGAAGGCAGTGATCGGGCCAAGTCCACTGAAAAGTACGTGCAGGCCCAGCAGCTACTGGCCAAGGACGCTCCTGCGATCTGGTACGCCGACGTGCAGCAGATACGCGTCTCCCGCAAAGACATCAAGGGTATGGAAAAGAGCCTGAATCCTGCTTATGAGGCGATTCTCTACTACAACCTGAATCGCTGAATGCTGAGTCGTCCTTGATGAAGTGGTACGTGTAATACCTGATTTGCCATGTAAATCGATAACCAGGCAGTTAGTTAATTTGCCTGGTCATTCCCTCAAGGGTTAATCCACTTTTGGGGTTTTTATGTAGGGCGTAAGAAGTCAGGGTCAAGTTTTTTAGCCACAAGGGGTATTCCAAATGGCGAAGTATATAGCTCAGCGATTGATAGTGATGTTCTTCATTCTTTTGGGAGTGTTGACCATCACCTTCGTTCTGAGCCGAGCTCTTCCGGGTTCCCCGGTAGAAATGATGCTGGGAAACCACCCCACGGTGGAGCAGATTGCCGTCGCACGGGAAAAACTGGGGTTGGATAAGCCTCTGCCGATCCAATACTTCAATTACATCGGTGATCTTCTCCGAGGTGATTTTGGCACTAGTCTGCGCACCGGGCGGCCGGTGGTGGAGGAAGTGGTCAGGCGGGTTGGTGCGACTTTTGAACTGACATTCCTGGCGATGTTCTGGGTGGTGGTGCTAGGGGTGCCGATCGGTGTCATCTCAGCGGCGCGGCAGAACTCAGTGGTCGACAATGCGGCACGAGCGGGGTCCATCGCCGGGACGGCGTTTCCAGTTTTCATCCTGGCCATGGGCTTGCAGTTACTGTTCTACGGCAAGCTCAACTGGCTGCCCCTGCAAGGACGTATCGATGCTTCCATTCTTCTCGATAGCCCTTTTGAGCGTGTGACAGGCTTTTACCTGATCGACACTCTGCTGGCCGGTAATTTCGTAGCACTGTGGAGCGCCATCAAACACCTGACGCTACCCGTGCTCACCCTGGTCATCGTGACCTTGGCCACTGTCACCCGGATCACCCGCAACATGATGGTGGAGGTGCTATCCGAGGAGTACATCCGTACGGCCGTTTCTTACGGTGTACCCAAGTGGCGTATCCATTACGCCTATGCCCTGAAGGCGACAATGATTCCGCTCCTGACAGTGGTGGGCCTGACCTTCGGTTACCTGCTCGGTGGTGCGGTAGTGGTTGAGTTCGTTTTCGACTGGCCCGGCCTGGGCGGCTTCGTGGTGTTTTCGATTGCCCAGAATGATTTCCCCGCCGTGATGGGAGCCACCCTGGTGCTGGCCACGACGTATCTGTCGATCAACCTGATCGTTGATCTCTTGTATCACCTTGTTGATCCGAGGTTGCGAGTCCAATGAGTATCCAAGACGTATCCCTGTCCATGTCCTCGCGAGCCCCATCATGGCGTATCAAGGCCTTGGCGTTTGCCAGCGATAACAAGTTGTTTGTATTCGGCGCGCTGTTATTGCTGCTGATCATCCTGGCGGCAGTCTTCGCTCCCTGGCTTGCACCTTATGAACCGAACAAAATTGTCTTTTCCCAGAAATTGCTGGCACCCAACTGGGCACACTGGATGGGCACCGACGAGTTTGGTCGCGACATTCTTTCACGGGTGCTTTATGGCGCACGCACCTCGCTGATCATCGGAGTGAGCGTGACTCTGATTGCGATGCTGATCGGGATTCCGATTGGGCTTGTTTCCGGTTACTTCGGTGGTCGAGTTGATACGCTGCTGATGCGTTTCTCAGATGTGTTTCTGGCCTTTCCGCCGCTGTTGTTGCCGATCGCTATCACCGCTGCGCTGGGATCGGGATTGGCCAACGCCATGTTAGCGCTCGCTGTCTCTTGGTTTCCCTGGTACGCGAGGATCATGCGCGGTGCGGTAGTACGGGTTCGTTCAGAAACCTATATCCATGCCGCCCGTTCCATGGGCGTCAGTCACTGCCGTATCTTGCTTCGCCATGTACTGCCCAATGCCACCACGCCTGTGATCGTGCAGGGCTCCATGGACTTTGGTTACACCATTCTCGCCGCTGCCTCGCTGAGCTTTATCGGGCTGGGGGCCAAACCGCCCATGATCGAATGGGGGCTGATGGCCGCGGCGTCGCGCTCGCAGTTACTTGAGAATCCCTGGACGGTGCTGTTTCCCGGAGTGGCGATTTTTGTCCTGGTGCTGGCCGTCAACCTGGTAGGTGACGGGCTGCGCGATGTGCTTGATCCAAAGAAGGGGATGCGCTGATGATCGACGAATCCTTGCAGTATTCGACTATTGAGCGTCTCGCCGCTGCGAATAACGACGCAGCTCAAGACCTGGTGCTGGAAGTGGAAGGGCTGACGGTGTCCTTCCCTGGTTTGTTCAAGACCGTACAGGCCGTACGCGGCATCGACCTTAAGATAAGGCGCGGCGAGATCCTCGGGTTGGTGGGGGAGTCGGGCTCGGGCAAGTCAATGACGGCCATGTCCTGCCTTGGATTGATGCCTGAGGCCGCTCGGCTGGGAGGCAGTGTCAGGGTCGCCGGACAGCAGGTCAACGGCGCGTCGGCGTCGCAGCTGGCGGTTTTGCGTGGCGGTGGCGCGGCGATGATCTTCCAGAATCCGATGAAGGCGCTCAACCCGTTCTTCACCGTCGGGCGGCAGATGATCGATGTCATCGGCTGCCATCGGCAACTGAGTAAGGCAGAAATCCGCGCCGAGGCGCTGAGCTCGCTGGAAGCGGTGAGCATGCCCGACCCCTCTCTAGCGCTAGCCAAGTACCCGCACCAGATGTCTGGCGGTCAGTTGCAGCGAGTGGTGATTGCGATGGCGCTGGCCTGTCGGCCAAAACTGCTGATCGCCGATGAGCCGACCACGGCGCTGGACGTCACAGTGCAGGCGCAGATTATCGCCCTGCTGCGCAAACTGGCACGGGAGCAGGACCTGGCGATTCTGTTTATCACCCACAACCTGGGGGTAGTGGCTTCGCTCTGTGACCGGGTGGCGGTGATGTATGCCGGCGAAGTGGTGGAGAGCGGTCCGGTGGGCGAGGTGTTCAAGCGACCTGCACACCCCTACACCCTGAAGTTGATGGGCACCGTGCCCAAGTTGGGGCAGGGACCCCAGCCCCTGGGCTTCATCCCGGGGCAGGTGCCGAACATGGCGGCTCCCCCGGCTGGCTGTGCCTTCAACCCACGTTGTGAACGCGCCACCGGACGCTGCAATCACGCTGCGCCGAGGGTTGTCATCGGCAAGGAGCACTGGGCAGCTTGCCACAACATATTGGTCAAGGTGTGAGGCTTCTTTGAAAGGTAAACGGCTATGAATAACAACAAACAGCCCGCACTGTTGAGCGTCAATCAGTTGCACAAGACCTACGCCAGCCGCGATGGCCTGGTGACCGCCATTGACCACATCAGCCTGGAGGTGCAGGTCGGTGAGACGGTCGCGCTGGTGGGGGAATCCGGTTGTGGCAAAAGTACGGTGGCCGCGACCTTGCTCGGTCTGCTGCCAGCCGATAGTGGGCAAATTCTGGTCGAAGGTCGGCCGCTGCCCACTGATGCCAGGGCGCGGGGCAGGAGCTTGAGTATGGTGTTCCAGAACCCGTACGCCTCGCTGAACCCGAAAATGACGATCAAGGCGATTGTTGCCGAGCCGCTGAAGGTTGCCTTTGGTTTGCGCGGTAGCGCCTTGCACGCGCGCATTCTCACGCTGCTGGGAAATGTAGGGATGGGCGAGGAGCACATGGAACGCTATCCCCATGAATTCTCCGGTGGTCAGTTGCAGCGTATCGCTATCGCCCGGGCCCTGGCGCTGGAGTCAAAACTGCTGATCCTCGATGAGCCTACGGCAGCGCTCGACGTGTCGGTCCAGGCCCAGGTGCTGCAACTGCTCAAGACGCTGCAGACCGACAATGGCCTGAGCTACCTGTTTATCAGCCACGACCTTGCGACGGTCGAGTATCTGGCGCAGCAGGTGCTGGTGATGTACTTGGGGCGCATCGTCGAGGCCGGGCCTGTGGAACAGGTGTTCGGCCGACCGCGTCATCCCTACACTCGTGCGCTGCTCAATTCAGTGCCCTCCATCGACCCGGAGCGCCGTGACCAGTTGCAAATCCTGAGTGGCGAGATCCCCAGCCCCTTGAACCGGCCTGCCGGGTGCCACTTCGCGCCCCGTTGCCCGCGGGCCAGTGAGCGTTGTCGCCGAGAGGTGCCAGCCGAGACCCAGGATCACGGCCACCGCTTTTCTTGCCACCACCCTCTGAACGATGAGAGCTGAACCCCTATGTACAATAAAAAAGACATGACCGCTCCCGGCATTGGTTATCAGGACCTAAGTTTGATGCAGGGCTATCCGCCGCCCCGGGAAAAGCAAGTCGGCCTGCATAATTGGGACAGTCCGCCCTATAACCGCTGGTCGTTTCAGCACATCAGCCAGTTGTTTCCGGTGGCCGCTATTCATCGCAGTCCCGAGCCGGTCACCGAACTCGAGCGCAACGAACGCTCACTGGACGACGTACGTTTCCAGCGGGTCGATGGYGGACAAACCGATCTGGCGACCTTCTTGACCGATAGCTACACCGATGGTTTTTTGGTGCTTCATCAAGGCAAGGTGGTTTCGGAGCAGTATTTCAACGGTATGCAGCCGCACACGTTGCATCTGTTGCAATCGGTATCCAAGACCGTCGTCGGTAGCCTGGTCGGCAGATTGATCGGCCAGGGCAGAATCGATCCCCAAGCGCGTGTCAGCGACTATGTGCCCGAGCTTTCGGCAAGCGGTTATGGCGACGCTCGGGTACAGGATCTGCTGGATATGCGCACGGGAGTGAGATTCAGGGAGGACTACACCGATCCTGATGCTGAATTCATTCAGTTGGATATCGCCTCGGGTTGGCGTGAACGGGGAGAGCGAGAGTCACCTGACAGCATTTATGGTTTGTTGAAGTCGCTGAGTAAGGACCGTGAGCATGGCCAGTACTTTGAGTACCGCTCAGTGGATACCGACATGTTGGCCTGGGTTTGTGAGCGGGCTTGCGGCGAGCGGCTGCCCGTTTTACTGAGCCGGGAAATCTGGTCAAGACTGGGGGCAGAGCAAGACGCGAATATCACCCTCGATAGCGTTGGAACTGCATTGGCCGATGGCGGGATGAGCGCCACGCTGCGTGATCTGGGGCGCTTTGCCCAAATGTATCTGCAGGGGGGGCGTTTCAACGGCCAGCAGATTGTTCCAGAGGAGTTTGTGCGTGAATGCGGCCGTGGTTCCACACCGGCTTTTGAAGTTCTCTATGGCTTTTACGTCAAGAGCTTTCCTGGCGCGGCATACAGTAATCAGTGCTGGGTATTGGACAGTGAACTAGGTACCTACTCGGCGCGCGGAGTATTTGGGCAGAGTATCTATTGGGATCCAGCCTCTGAAGTGGCAATCGTAAAACTTTCCAGTTGGCCGGACTTTATCAATCCAGAGTGGACGTTGAATACCTTCCGTGCCTGTGCGGCAGTAGTTGAAGAACTGCAACGCAGCTGACGCGGGAGTATGAATGACCGCGGCTTGTCAGACACCTCCCAGCCTTAATGAAGAGGTGCCATATACAGGCTCTGCATAGCTACACCCAGACCCTGCAGGCCGCCGGCGGCTGACCCTCCCGGCCCGCACCTGGACGCTGTTAACAGCCTTCGTCCTGGCGGGCCTTACCCCTTTTATCCAGACCGCGCTTTTGCCGTGGCCGGGATAGCTGTTGCCAAAAATAAGACCTAGAGAAGAGACGGAGCGACCATGAACTTGAATACAACCCGGGCCTTGCGCTCATTGACCCCACTGGCGCTATTGGGCGCCCTTTCCAGCCCTGCGATGGCGATCCAGGTTACCGATAACCTTGATCTCGGTGGTGCCGTCCGGGCGCGTTGGGACTATGACCCGGATCGCGACATCCAGACGTTCAACTTCGACACCGCGATCCTCAGCGCCAAGTACAACTCCGACACCTGGATTGGCGAAGCCAAGTACCGTTTCTACGGTCGAGCCTACCCTTACAAGTACACAAATAATGTCGGTGACGTCCAGTTCGCCGAGTTGGCGTGGATCGGCTACAAGTTCAACCCCGACCAGCAGGTCCAGGTCGGCCTGAACCAGCTGCCGTTCGGTTTGCAGCCGTACTTCGGCAGCACGTTCTATCAAACCCTGGGCAGCGTCATAGGACTGGAAGACATCGAAGAAGTCGGTGCCAAGTACATCCAGCAAAGCGGCGACTGGAATGTTCAGGCCGGTTATTACCTGCGCCCGGCCTGGCAGGGCAAAGGCACCAGCAACGGTGAAACCTACTCCACCGTGGTCTCCGAAGCGGACAGCTATGTCACCGACGGCAGTAACAACCAGGAACGCAACACAGTGGTCCTGCGGGTGGCCAAGGCGCTGGACCTGGGGCCGTGGAAGTCCGAAGTCGGGATCTCCGGCCTGACCTCGTCCCTGGAGAACCGCGACACCAACAACGATGGCCGGCGCAATGCCATGGCGGTGCACTACATCGGCAAAAACGGTCCGTGGGGCGTGCAACTGCAAGCCGCGCGACAGCAGATGTCCCCGCGCAACCCCGGCACCGATGAACTGGTGACTTTCGGCGGTTACGACGGCACCTTCAACGTCGCCAGTCGCGGCAACTTGTACGTGGCGGATGTGAGCTACGACGTCAGCGGCAAGTACCTGTTCGATCAGATCAGCGGTGTGAAGCTGTACGCCAACTACAGCGCCTTCGATAAATCCGCCGACGATTTCAAAACCTCGCAACGGATGATTTTCGGCACCTCGTTCTCCCTCAGCAAACTGTGGATCGCCACGGAATGGTTGTACGGCAAGAATGATCCGGTCATCGGTGGCGGCAGCCTCACCCAGAGTCTGGGGGCTGGTGGTAGTAACCAGTGGGAAAACCAGTTGTACATGAACATCGGTTATTACTTCTGATCCGGATTTTTTGGCGGCAGCCCTAACGTCCTCTTCGCGAGCGGGCTCGCTCTCACAGGTTTAGCGCATAATCTGTGGGGAGCGAGCCCGCTCGCGCATACCCCAAACAAAACTTGCTTCAGCCCCTGTCGGCTGAATCAGATAGGCCCACATAGTTAGTTAGCGATCAATTCTAAAATCATATCGGTGAAATTTCGTCATTTTCCCTATTCACTAAGAGTAGTTTTATCCTCGTAAATTATCGCAATCATTGAAGTGAGGGGATGATTAGATTGCGCCAATATCACGCCCCTCAACTCATATACCTGTCGAAAAGAAGCTTGACCAACTGGCGAAGCCATATATTTCCGGGATCATGATGATGGCGCGGGTGCCAATACTGTCGCAGGTGCAAGCTGGGGGACTTAATCGGGGTTTTTATTACCTTGACCGCGTTGTAGCGTAGGAACGTTTTCCCCAGTTCACTGGGCACGGTTGCAATTAGATTCGGGTTTTTCTCCAGTATCATCGGGACCGTTATAAAGTGTGGAGTTGTAAGGTAAATTTGTCGTTGATGACCCAGTTCGTCGATGAATTGGTCGTAGCGTGTACTTCTGTCTGAAAGTACGACGGAAACATGTTTCATGCCAAGGAATTGTTCAAGGCTAACTTCGTTGCCAGGGTACGTGCAACTGACGATAGAGCAAAAAGAGTGCGTAAACAGTTCTTGTTGAAAAAGGTTAGGGTCCTGGATGTAGTGTGACCCTATAGCCAGGTCTGTATCACCTCTCTCCAGTGAGTTCGCTATATGCTCGGTGGGTAGCTGCGACGTTCGTATTCGGCAATGGGGGGCCACTTTCTGAAGCTCTGAAATCAGCCGGGGCAAAAATACCAACTCGCCCATATCCGTCATACAAAGGCTGAAGACCCTGGTGGAAGACATAGGGGTGAAACTGGCCTGCGCCAACAGCTTGTGCTGTACGGCGGATACGATCTCCAGAACTGAATCCCCCATCTCCTCTGCGAAAGGCGTCGGCTTCATCGCATCGCCAATACGGACGAAGAGGGGGTCTTCATAAAACTCCCGTAGACGTCGTAGTGCATGGCTCATGGCGCTCTGCGTCAAGCCAAGATGCTCTGCTGCTCGAGATACATTGCGTTCTCGCAGAAGCGCGTCGAACGCGAGCAGCAGGTTCAAGTCGAATTTCTTACCATGAATGGCGTGCATGATCTGTATTAGCTCCATGATCTATGCGCATACATGATCCGCCTCTAGCATGGCGTCAGCAAGGAAAGTTTCAAAAACAAAAACAAGAAATGAGGTCGACGTCATGCTTCTTCGTAACGCTTGGTATGTAGCTGCTTGGT